>NZ_JANSWL010000081.1:0-252830 GCF_028539135.1 Butyrivibrio sp. DSM 10294
ACCCATATGTATAGGCTCCACGGACGCTTACTTTGTTCAATTAGGTTAAATCGCAATAAGATCAAACGAAAGGGCAGTTATTGTTATAATTCAAGCTGCTTTTTCGTTTGACCTTACAGCGATTCTAACCTAAAGAATTTAATATCTATATCTGTTTTATGTGAAAAACAATTTGGAGTAAAACAGATGTTGTTCTGCATTGAAGGAATCTTCAGTACACAGCACTTGGAAAGCGAAGAGATAGCCTGCAGCAGAGGCATAGAAATATTCGCCTGTGAAGGAGCGCATAGATTCATGAGTTCTCTCAAAAGGACCTAAAGAATCTGTCCACGGCTCGTTGTTTGACGCCCGGCCATAACCACCCGGGAAATTATGTCAGAACTATCCGGACGGAGTTTAGAGCTGTAGATTATTTGGGTTCTTTTGGGAGAACCATGAATCATAGCGATCGAGGGGCGAATATTTCTATGCCTCTGCTGCAGGGTATCTCTGCGCTTTCCAAGTGCGTCCGGGAAACCAATAACCCCAGGGAAACCAACACCCTCGGGAAACCAATACCCCCGGTAAACCAACAAACTACATTCAGGGAGGAATTACAGATATGGAATACAATTGCGGATTTACTAATGAAAATAAGTGGTTCAGATATCGTGCGGCAGCGATAATCGTTGAGGATGGATATGTACTTTTTGCCGGAAATGAGATTGATGATTACTACTACTCCATTGGCGGCGCCGTTCACATGGGCGAAACTGCCGAAGCTGCCGTCAAAAGAGAAGTTCTCGAGGAAACCGGCGTTCCTTATGAGATTGACCGCCTCGCCGTGATCCACGAGAACTTTTTTGCTGATAATCAGGGCGGCTTAAAGGGCCTTGACTGCCACGAAATAGCCTTTTACTTCTTGATGAAGTCAAGAGGAACCAGAGAGCTTCACAGCGACAGCTACACCCAGGGCGTTAAGGAAAACATGTACTGGCTCCCCATCGCTGAACTCGATAAGTACAAAGCATTTCCCACCTTCATGAAGGATTATCTTCAGAATGAACATAGCGGCGTAGAGCATATCGTAACAGACGAAAGAATCTGATACTTGCATCTTGCCGCCAATTTGTGCATCTTACCCACCTAAGCATTGAATACAGACTCTATCGGCGATATAGTCTCATCAGAAAGGCGGTAAATAAGATGACAATTCAAAAGAAAAACACTAAGTTAGTTATATTTTGCATAATAGGAGTTATTATCCTTGGCGCGGTACTGTTCCGCACATATGTCATAACAGATTATAACGGCAGAGAAACAACGGGAGACTATGCACTTGCAGAAACATCAGCAATCCTGATCGATGACAGCAGGCTTGAAACCTTCGAGCAGGATGGTTCAAAACGTGAAGTTCCCGTACATTTTTATTTTCCTGAGAACATAGACGATTTCTCTGAGGACACCCTGCCTCTTGTAATCTTCAGCCACGGTGCCTTTGGCTATTATCAGAGCAACACCTCAACCTATATGGAGCTTGCAAGCCACGGCTATGTAGTGGTCAGCTTAGATCACCCATATCATTCTTTTTTCACAAAAGACTCTTCTGGTAAAACAGTCACTGTTGATTCCGAGTTTTTCCAGACCGCTCTGTCAGTAGGCGGCAGCGACGTTCCTGAAGCCGAGATCTATGACATTACTTCTGAGTGGATGCAGCTTCGCATTGCTGATATGAATTTTGTAGTAGATGAACTTAAAAAGGCCGGCAGTGACGATACGCTTTCCGCAGCATGGTTTTATGACGATAAGGGCAAGGACATTCTCGTATCTGTTCTAAAGGCCACTGATTTTGATAAAATAGGATTGATGGGACATTCCATGGGCGGAGCGACTGCAGTAACAGTGGGAAGAAGAGCAGACATCTCAGCGGTAATAGATATCGACGGAACTATGCTGGGTGAAGAGACCGGCGTAGAGGATGGCGTTGTTCAGATCAATGAAGAACCCTATGAAACACCCCTTCTTGCCATAGCCAACGAGGAGCACCATAGACAAGAAGTCGATGCAGTTAGAAATTCCTATGCTTATGCCAACAATGTCGTTCTTCAGAATGCAACCTGCGGATATGAAACCTATTTTAAGAACGCGGGACATATGAATTTTACTGATCTTCCGCTTATATCCCCCGCCCTGGCAAATATGCTCGGCACCGGCGACGTAGATCCGGGAGGATGTATTGATACCATGAACAGCATTATCTTAAGGTTCTATGACTGTTATCTGAAAGGTGAAGGAGAATTCTCTGTAGAAGAGAGTTACTGATTATTTAATGGAAATTAAGGTAAAAGAGATCCAGAACGACCAAACTGAATATATAGAGATCGGGTGCCATAAGCGCGATTCAAAAGTAGAAGAGATCATCCGTTTTGTTAAGCTCCACCAGGGAAGTATTGAAGCCACAAGAGAGGAAAAGCAGTATCAGATACCCCTTTCTGAGATCTATTACATCGAGGCTGTGGATGATAAGACCTTTATTTATCTTGGAAAAAACTGTTATGAATCCCGTAAGCGCCTATATGAATTCGAAGAGCTCTTATCCGACAGAAGTTTTGCCAGGATCTCGAAGTCAGTGGTGGTGAATCTGATGAAGATATCATCCATAAAACCGGCACTGAACGGCAGGTTCTTATGTCAGCTTAAGAACAATGAGAATGTGATAATTTCCAGGAAATATGTTTTTGAGATCAAGGAAAGGCTCCGGGGATAACCGGCAGCGAGGTGATTAACATGAAGGAACGTATCAGAGATATTTTAAACAGTTTTTTCATATCGGTGACACTGATAAATGTGGCAATGCTTATTCTGGGCAAGATACTTGCGCCAACCCAGGTCTTTGGCTATGAAGTATTTTTGTACCCACTTATCTATGGACTTATCGGAACAATCCCCACGCTGCTCATCAGAGATAAAAAAGAATTATCGGTAAAGCAGGAGTTTATACGCAACATAGTAAGGATGCTGCTTCTCATAGTCCTTATGCTGGCATTCATGTTTGGCGGAAGAGAGATCACCTCCGAACTGATCGTTGCAGCAATTGGCGTGTCAGTGAGCATAGTTATCATTTTCATATTGGTGAATCTGATCATCTGGTGGCTGGATCTTAAGACCGCTAAGGATATGACCGAGGACCTTTTAAAGTATCAGCAGAAACAGGAAAATATGATGTAAAACATTACTCATTTTATCAAGAATAGTTTCATATGCATTCGTATAATAGAATCACGATATCGTAGTAGAAAGGACTAAGGGCATGGAAAATATTCAGCTCCTTATTGAGGCTTTGGAATACATCGAAGACAACCTCACTGAGCCCATCAAAACAGAGACCATTGCTGATCATTTGCACTGCTCGAAGTCCACTATTGAAAAGCTTTTCAGGTACATTAACAACATCAGTATCAGGGATTACATAATCCGAAGACGCATGAGCAGGCAGCAGGAACTGACGATGTGGTATTCCGCATCGGCGGAGATGAATTCGTGATCCTGACAGGTTCATCAGACGAAAACTACGCAAGAACCCTATGCACAGAAATCCTAAGCCATAATGAAGAACCCATATCCTGGGAGGGCAAAGAAATCCCCCTCTCCCTATAAGCCAGAGCAGTCCGCTACGAAGGCGGCACAACCCTCAGATACTCCGAATTCTTCACCATGCTCCAGAACGAACTAAGCGACGAAAACAAACACCAATACAAATAAATGAATATTTGCCAAGTACGATAATGCCATAACCATGATCTGCAAGGAAAAGGGCAGGGTAGGACTGATAAAAGAAGTCTTTGACAGGGCCCATGCAGACAACCCTGATGCAGTTCTGCTGCTCAATGACTTCAACACTTCAACAAACTACGAGATTCTGATAGATGGTTGCCTTAACGCGGGGGTTCCTATAAGCGCCATAGGTATCCAGTCCCATCAGCATCAGGGCTATTGGGGAAAGGAGAAGCTGGAAGAAGTCCTGGAGCGCTTTTCACACTTTGGTCTTCCGATACATTTTACCGAAAATACTCTTATAATTCGAATTAGGCCAGTTATTTTGCGAACGATGTACTAGATTCCGGAGTCCATTTTTTATACAGCACTATAGATTGTAAAAATGAAGAGTTATGAACAAAGCGAATAAATATGTAGTTGAGATACCCGGTAGATTCAAAACCGCTGAAATTATGTGAGACATAAAATTATATAGTGGTAATTTATGTTAAGGAATCCGTACGCACACCCTTGACAGCACAAAGAATAATTGCTGCGTCGTCCCCACCGACGGCGAGGAACTCAGGAACAATCTATTTTTTCTCCGTCGAAGACAGCATTGTAGCAATTATTCTTTGCGCTATCAAGGGCAAGCCGCTTACGCGGTGGCTGTTTTCAGTACCTCGGGCTCAGAATCTTGGAACAATCTGGCGGAATTTCTTTGTACACAACAAAAACACGCGGAACAACATAAAACCTGTATATGAGTGTAAGGCAAGTTGTGGGCGAACACTCAGATTTATACTGACTTTCACCTCGAGTGCCTGTTGGAGTCAATAATTGACGAAATTTGGATATCAAAGCACTCCTAGAAGAAAAATGCCTATTCTGAAGTGTTACAAAAGCTAATTCATACACTCCTGCTGCTATTTATTTGTAATCCGCGTGTTATCTGTGCCTATAAGGAATCATTATCCTGATAATCATATGAAAATGCAATTATTCCTTTTGTTAATATGCCTTTTAGAATCAATATTGAGCTAGGAATGGCTATTTTACAGTAAAAGTGCATATTAAAACGAAAAAATCTGAGATGTTAATCTGTATATCCGAAGTTATTTCAGTGGGATCAATGACAAATATGCATATGAAATATTCTATTAAGCATGCGTTCATATGCCTCCGCTGTAATCCCCCATTCCCCGCTCTTTTTCCGTCCTCTTCACCACAACAAAAAAGCCGCAACCCAAAAGGGTTACGGCTAAGCTGCTGACGAGAATCGAACTCGTGACCTCCGCACTACCAATGCGACGCACTACCGACTGTGCTACAACAGCTTGGACTTTTTTAAATCAGTCGCAAAAATTATTATAGCAAAGCCCCTCGAATTTTGTCAACAGAAATAGTATTTTTTTAATGCTTTTTTTCACGCAGTATGGAGTTTGTGGTGGTGGCCATCATCTTTTTTTTTCTCAGTCACTGAAGTCCTTCTGGTTGCCAGTATAAAGAGCACAAGGAATACGATGGCTGCAACTATTCCCACAGGGTATGCGATCAGCACTGACAGATGCAGGCACTCAGGTGCACAGAAGAAATAGGTTACCGATACTGCTGACATGAAGGTTGCCGGAATTACTGTGATTATGTATAAGCGGCCATTCTTGAACAGATACATTGATGCTGTCCAGAGAGCTATCATAGCCAGGGTCTGGTTAGACCAGCTAAAGTATCTCCAAACGATGCCGTAGTTAAGCTGACTGATAAACGCGCCTGCAAGAAGAAGCGGAACGCAGAGGTAAAGTCTCTTTAAATAGGGCTTCTGATCAACCTTGAACCAGTCTGCAACCACAAGCCTTGCGGAACGAAAAGCTGTGTCGCCTGATGTGATAGGGCAGGCTATAACGCCCAGCATTGCAAGAACAATACCAAAGCCGCCCATTGTCTTTGTGCAGATATCATATACACATGCAGCCTGTCCGTTTGCAAGCATATCTGTAAGACCTGATGTAAGGCCGCCGGTCTTTTCATAAACTGCGCTGCCTGCTGCTGCCCAGATAAGAGCGATGATGCCTTCACATACCATAGCGCCGTAGAAGACCATGTGGCTTTCTTTTTCCGACTTACAGCAGCGTGCCATAAGAGGAGACTGTGTTGCATGGAAGCCTGAAATAGCACCGCAGGCAACAGATACGAACATCATGGGCCAGATAGGTGTATTTGACGGATGAAGGTTTGAAAGCTGGATCTCAGGAATCCTGTAACCATGTGTGAAGATACCGATTCCAACTCCAATCGCCATGACGATAAGGCAGATTCCGAATACCGGATAGAGCTTGCCGATGATCTTGTCGATCGGAACAAAAGTAGCTATGAAATAATAGATAAGAATAAGTGCAAGCCAGAATGTGCTGTTGGTAAGAAGTCCTGAGCCGCCCTGGTTGCCGATAAGAAGTGAAATAAGTCCGGCAGGTCCTACTGCAAAAACGGTACCTACCATAACAAGAAGAACTACGGAGAATACACGCATGATCGTCTTCATGATATTTCCAAGATACATACCTGTCAGCTCGGAAACACTGGCGCCGTCATGACGCATGCTCATAAAACCAACAGAGAAATCATGAACACCACCTGCCAGGATGGTTCCAAGAGTGATCCAGAGAAATACGGAGGTGCCCCACTGAGCTCCTGCAAGAGCTCCGTAAATTGGTCCAAGTCCTGCGATGTTCAGGAGCTGGATCAGGAACAGCTTCCACCTGGGCATCGTAACGAAGTCAACGCCGTCATTGATCCTGACTGCCGGAGTTTCTCTGTCATCCGGCCCAAATACCCTGTCAACAATAGCACCATAGATGAAATAACCTGCAATCAATACTGCTAAACATACAATAAAGCTGATCATATGAATCCCCTCCTATACTTTAGTGGAAAAAAGTTTCCCTATGATCAGTATAATATTATGCGGGATACCGAACAATGAAGAAGTATTAAAATGCGAAAATCAGGTACTGAAATGCATTTTAACTTCATGGATCATATTTCGGCTGATTGGGATAACAGTGTTTTCGCAGTCCTTAAGCTTGCATGCGTAGCCGTTGTTGTAGTCGGGGACAAGGGCTTCACAGGCATCCAGGTTTACAATAAAGCTCTTGTGGATCCGAAGGAACTGATTCCCGGCAGGACTCAGCTTCTTTTCCCACTCGATAAGAGGATCTCCGGAATAGTAGGTGTTGTGGTGACAATGGACCTTGGCACCCTTGTGGATAGCCTCGATATAGCTGATGTTGCCGGCATTTACAACCTCCATGTGATCTCCGGCAGGCAGCGCAAAGGGCCCCGGCTTTTTGGAGGGAATCATTTCTCTGTCTAAAAGCCTCTGAATTGACTTTCTTATGCGACCCTCATCAAAGGGCTTCAGGACATAGTCCACCGCCTCCACTTCAAAGGCATTTACCGCATAGTTTGCATAGGCGGTCACAAAGATCACGGCGGTATACAGCTCTTTTTCCCGCATCCTGGCGGCGAGCTCCGTTCCCTTCAGATCTCCCATCTCGATGTCAAAAAAGCAGGCATCAAAGGAGTTTTGCTCAATAAGCTCCAGAGCCGCGGCTCCATTTGAAGCCTCCAGGATCTCAACCTCCCTTCGGCCCATTTCTTTTAAAATCTTCTCCAGTAAAAAACGAAGTTCGCTTCTTGCCGGCCTCTCGTCATCCGCAATAAGTATTCTTGTCATGTATCATCCCTCCAACAAAGCTCTTGGCGGTATCCTCATGGATACTGTGGTGCCGCTATCAGATGTCTCTATCTGAAGACCATGCTTTTCGCCGTATATGCTGCGAAGCCTTCCGTCCACGTTAAGAAGTCCGTACCGGCCCTTTGTGGTTTTGTCATTAAATGCTCTGAGAACCTGGTCCGGAATCCCATATCCATTGTCTGAGATACGGATAAAGAGTTCCTGGCCATCCATTCCCGCTTCAATTTCTACCTTTCCGATATCTCTTTTCATGGCGCCGTGCTTTATGGCATTTTCAACTATGGGCTGCAGGATAAGTGTGGGCACCTGCACATGAAGATCTCTTTCGATGTTCTTTTTGATAGAAAGCCGGTCCTCAAAGCGGGCCTTCTCCAGCATCAGATACGCATCTACCTGTTCAAACTCCGCCTCGATATCTATCATGTAGGCATCGCTGGAGTTCAGGTTATGCCTGAAATACACCGACAGAGCCTGGAGAAGCTCCCTTGCATAAGCCGGCTTTTCACGGCAGAAGCAGGATATGGTATTTAAACAGTTAAAAAGAAAATGCGGATTGATCTGGGATTGCAGAACGCGGAACTCAGCCCTTTCTCTCATCTTTTTCTGATATTCAACCTGATGTGCCTCGTAGTTGGTGGTAAAAAACTTGGCAAGGGCCAGCACCAGGCATTTGGCTGCTTCGGGGGATGAATAGCGCCTGTCAAAAACCAGCACGAGATAACCCCAGGTTTCACTTCCTACTGTGACCTTAGATCCGGAGGCCACAAGTGTGGTCTTAAAGGGCAGGGCCCTTCGCTCTTTTCTGTAGACCAGCTCTGTGACACACTTTTCATCAATATCCTTTAAGAACTCCTCAGACAGCGCATAACCGCAGTTTCGGAGCTCCTCTTTGCGGCTTGAAGGCAGGAAAAAGACATCACGGCATCTTGAAAATCCGCTGATGGTCTTTTCCATTTCTTTGTAATCCTCGTCGGTGATGTGATGCTTTCTGATATTCTGGACACAGGCGTCGGCTATGTTAAGGGCCAGTTGCATCTTGTCAGCGGCTATCAGGTTCTGCCTGGTATATATATCCTTAAACACAGAGAAAAACAGCACCATGCCGATGGAATTAAAGATGATCATCGGAAGGGCGATTATCTTAACAATGGGAACTGCAATGTTGATGGGACGCACAAAGATAAGGAGATTTGCCATGTGCATGCATTCGGCAGCAGCGGTGATAAAAACCAGATACTTCCACTCGAAGTCGATATTTCTTTTACGAAATACCTGGTAAAGAACTGCTCCCAGAACGCCCTCCAGGAACGTGGAAAGTGCGCAGGCGAAGGTTGTAACTCCGTGGATATCAAAAAAGAATCGGTGAATGGCGCCGATAAGACCGGCCAGAATGCCCACAGTGGGGCCGCACAAAAGACCTCCCGCCAGGGCGCCGAGCACGCGGGTGTTAGGAATAGCCCCCTGAACCTGAGCGCCGGTGCAGGTTGAAAAAATACAGAATCCTCCGAAAATCCCACCAAGCACAAGCTTAGCCAGGAGCGTGTGCTTGTTCTCCTCGCAGATGATCTGTGTAACTACAGGAATTCTTACCAGAACATTGGCAATCAGAACAAGAAGGCCAATGTTGACGATCATGTTGTAGTACAGTTCCATATGTTTTCCCCCAACAGATTACATATAAACCCAACTAATATAATTTTACAGCTTTGCCAGGCCTTCATCAATTGAATCGAGTTAAAAAATCTGGGGTATATCGTTATTTTTGTGACTCCAGTGCAAAAAATGAGAAGCTCCCATGTCGGAAACTGAATGGTTTTAAGAATTCTTTCAGCTTACAATTAAAGAATGCTCCAAAAAACCAATATCACAAATCATAAATCGGGAGATGTGAAATGAAAGCTAAGAACTCAAAATGGAAGTATCCCAGAACCAGATTACAGTGGCTGTGGGACAACATGGAGGGGGCAAGGCTCCTTTATGTATTCGCGATCCTGGGCACGGTTATCTACAATATGATGCAGCTAACGGTGCCCTTTTTTTCCGGCCGGATCATAGACAGATTCCTGTCAGGAGAAGGTGCAAGGCAGTATCTTGAGGCTCATACGGATGAGTTTATAAGGCTACTTCTCCTTATGATAGGTCTGACAATTCTAAGGTGCGCTATAGTCTATCTGGACTGTATGGCCTATGAGAAGGTGTCCCAGACTGTTCTGTTCAGGGTCAGGAACTTCCTCTACGACAAGATCCAGAGGCAGGATATGAAGTTTTATTCCACCTACAGAACCGGTGACCTAATGACCAGAGTGACCGGTGACCTGGACGCTGTTAGGCATATGGTGGCCTGGGTTGTCAGAATGGTAGTGGAGGCTTTTGCGCTTATAACCGCAACCGCTGTCTACTTCATAGCTATGAACTGGCAGCTGGCCTTCAGCCTTCTTATCGTGGCACCCCTTATCTTTTTTATCATATATGTATTCAAGCTCCTGGTGGCACCAATGCACGCCCTCCTTCGTGAGAAGCTGGCCTACATGAACACCGTTGCCCAGGAGAATATCGCCGGCAACCGCGTGGTTAAGGCTTTTGCCAGAGAAGACTATGAGATTAAAAAGTTCGATGACTGCAACACAGACTTTAGGGATACCAACAAAAAGACTGCATTAGTGTGGCTTAGATTCTATCCTTTTATAGAAACTCTGGCTAACCTCTTATCAGTCATCCTTATTCTGGTAGGCGGTCTCTTCCTTATAGACGGTAAGCTATCTATGGGTGAATACGTGGCTTTCTCAGGACTTATCTGGGCCATTGCCAACCCCATGAGACAGCTCGGTAACGTAATGAACGAGTTCCAGAGATTCTCGGCGGCTTCTGCCAAGGTTATGGAGATCTACTACTCGGAGCCTGAGATCAAGGACGCACCCGATGCGGTAGACAAGCCCGAGCGCTTCAGAGGAGAAGTTGAGTTTAAGAATGTATCCTTCATGTATTCCGACGGTAAGCTCCCGGTCCTTGAACATATATCCTTTAAGGCAGAGCCCGGCCAGACCATCGCAATCATGGGCGAGACCGGCTGCGGCAAGACTTCCCTGATCCACCTGATTCCCAGGTTCTATGAGCCCATTGAGGGAGAAGTGCTGGTGGACGGCGTTAACGTCAATAAACTCAAGCTCACACAGCTTCGCAAAAACATAGGTCTCGCAACTCAGGACGTACTCCTTTACTCCGATACCATTGACGGCAACATCGCTTACGGTGACAGTGAGCTGAGTAAAGAGCAGGTAGTGAGATTTGCCAAGTATTCGGCTGCCTCAGACTTTATCGCCAAGATGCCCGAGGGTTATGACACAATAGTCGGAGAGAGAGGCGTTGGCTTATCCGGCGGACAGAAGCAGAGAATATCCCTTGCAAGGGCGCTGGCCGTAAGACCTTCCATCCTTATCCTTGACGATACCACCTCCGCCGTGGACCTTGAGACGGAAAAAGAGATCCAGGAGAGCCTTCGTAACCTGGATTTCCCCTGCACCAAGATCATCATCGCCCAGCGTATATCCACCACCAAGGATGCGGACCAGATCCTCATCATGCAGCACGGCGAGATAACAGAGCGGGGAACCCATGAAGAACTTATCAAAAAAGGCGGCTACTACGCAGAGCTTGTTAAGCTCCAGGCCGGTGCGTGAAAGGAGGAAGTAAGATGGCAAGACGAAATACCTACAAAGAAGATGAAATCTTAGAAGAGCCTTTTGACATACGACACCTCCTAAGGGCATGGGTATATATCAAAAAGCAAGCAGGCAAAATGGCGCTGGCACTTATCCTGTCTGCAATTGGCGGAGCTGCGGCCCTTGTCAGCCCTATTATCGTACAGAGAGCTCTTGATATAGCAATTCCGCAGAAGGATGTAAATATGCTGTATCGACTGGTGGTATTTGCATCGGTTTTCTACATTATAAGTGTGCTTTTTACCACCATCAGATCAAGAGTCATGGTTAATGTCAGCCAGGACATTATCTATCAGATAAGGACGGACCTGTTTAAGCACCTGCAGAAGCTCCCCTTCCAGTACTATGACGACAGACCCCACGGCAAGATCCTGGTAAGGGTGGTTAACTACGTCAATTCCGTTTCGGACATGTTAAGTAACGGACTGATTAATGTCATCCTTGAGATCATCAACCTTGTATTTATCGTGATTTTCATGTTCGCAGTGGATGTGAAGCTTAGCCTTGTGGTTCTGGCGGGAGTGCCTTTCCTTATGGTATTCATGTTCTGGATCAAGAACAAGCAAAGAAGAGCCTGGCAGGCCGTATCCAACAAGAACTCCAACCTTAATGCTTACCTTCAGGAGAACATAGTAGGTGCAAGGATAACTCAGATATTTGCAAGAGAAGACGAGAATGCTGATATCTTCAGGACTCTGTCAAATAACTGCCGTAAGACCTGGATGACAGCCGTAAGCTACTCCACCATGGTATGGCCCGGAATAGATATTATCTCGGTTCTTGTAAGGGCAGCGATCTACATCTTCGGTCTTCTCATCTTTGCAGGCGGCAACGAGACCCTGGGTACCATCGTGGCAATCTCCAGCTACGCCGCAAGATTCTGGCAGCCCATTATGAACCTGGGAAATATCTTCAACGGCTTTATCAACAACATGGCTTATCTTGAGAGAATCTTTGAAGCAATGGACGAGCCCGTAACTGTTGACGATGCGCCGGATGCCGTTGAGATGAAGAAGATGGTGGGAGAGGTAACCTTTGATCACGTTTCATTCTCCTATGAGAAGGGCAAAGAAGTTCTGCACGATGTATCCTTCACAGTTAAGCCCGGTGAGAGTGTAGCCCTGGTAGGTCCCACAGGAGCCGGAAAGAGCACCATCGTAAGCCTTATTTCCAGGTTCTACAACGTAGACAGCGGTCGTATCCTCATAGACGGTCAGGACATTTCCAAGGTTACTTTGCAGAGTCTTAGGTCCCAAATGGGTATAATGTTGCAAGATAGTTTCATTTTCTCGGGAACAATTGAGGACAACATCAGATATGGCAAACTGGATGCCACAGAGGCTGAGATAAGACGTGCCAGCAAGACCGTATGCGCCCATAACTTTATCAAGGGCATGTCCGGAGGCTACAGGACTGAGGTTAAGGAGAGGGGCGCACTTTTGTCCCAGGGCCAGAAGCAGCTTATATCCTTCGCCAGAACGCTTTTGTCAGATCCTTCTATACTGGTCCTTGACGAAGCTACCTCAAGTATAGATGTCCAGACTGAGAAAGCGCTGCAGCAGGGACTTGATGCCATGCTGGCAGGCAGAACCAGCTTTATCATAGCCCACAGACTTTCCACCATAACCAAGTGTGACAAGATCATGTATATCAACGACGGCGGAATAACAGAGTGCGGAAGCCATGAGGAACTCATGGCCAAGAAGGGCGATTACTATCACCTGTATACAGCTCAGATCGAGGGCCTTGAGGTGGGCTGATTGTCCAATAGAACGCAATAACAATTATATATAATCGTAAAAAGCCACGGAAACTGAAATTATACGAAAGGTTTTCGTGGCTTTTTTTGAAATTTTTATACAGTATTTCGTCAAGAACACAATTTTTTCACATATATAACACAAACTGTTCACCGGTCATTTTTATACTGAGCGTATGAAGATACAGGATATGAAACAAGGCAAAAAAATCATGATCAGTATGATTCATAACGGTTTGATGGTTAAGGCAGAAGCTACGGTGCTGATACACTACGAAGGAGGAGCTCTTATTACACCGGTTTATAGCAACGGAACTATTGTTAACAGCTGTAGCAGCGCAAGCTTCATATATGAGGACGATTATACAGATGAAAAGCATCTGTTTAAGGTGGACTCACTTCAGAGGGTAGATTTTGGCGGTTCTGCTTTTCACATTGTCAAAGGGAAAGAAATCACAGGTGAGAACAACAGAAGAAGAGCCAAGCGCTACTATGTCAATATTCCCGGCACTGCGTATGTAAATGGCTTTACGCCCTACAACATTGTTGTTCATGACGTATCACTTCGAGGCATGGCATTTTTGGCCGACGGTCTTGCCAAATACAAGGTTGGAGACACCGTAAGGTTGATGTTCCATAAGAGCAAGAACAGCAAACGAATCGATGTTGTGGGATCTGTTGCGAGAGTGTTCAAGATAAGCGGCCATGAAGCAATAGGTCTTAGTCTCAGCGGCTTTTCCGCTGACTATATCAATTTTGTTTTGGAGAAAAAGAGCGAAATAGAGGACGGCGTTAGCGCTGCAACCACTATTTCGGCATAATAGGATGTTCTCCATATGTTACACAGCTTTCACACACACTTTTTCATATAAAAACGCCTGACACATATCGTCCCAGTGTCAGGCGTAATTTTTTTACATCTTTATTCTACTGTAACAACCTTGGCAAGGTTACGTGGCTTGTCCACATCATAGCCCTTGGCTGCTGAGGTGAAGTAAGCGATCAGCTGCATAACAACTGCAGCGGGGAAGGGCATGAACATGTCATCGATTTCGGGAAGGAGGAAGGTATCCTCCTCAGCGATGTTCATATCCTTATAGAGGGACTGCTTGGTAATAAGAAGTACATTTCCGCCGCGGGACTGAACCTCACGGATGTTGGAATACTCCTTGGAAGCCAGTGCCTTCTGAGTTACCAGTGCAACCACAGGTATACCGTCTGTTATAAGTGCGATGGTACCGTGTTTGAGCTCTCCGGAAGCGTAGGCTTCGGAGTGGATATAGGAAATCTCCTTGAGCTTGAGTGATCCTTCAAGAAGCAGGGAGTAATCCAGGCCTCTGCCGATCATGAAACACTGGTCTGAGGAGAGAAGGCTCCTGGTCATGTTCTTGATAAAGTCCTTCTGATCAAGGATCCTGCCAATAACTTCGGGAATACTGTTAAGTCCCTCAAGATATGCTGCTACCTCAGCCTGTGTGAGGAGTCCGTTAAGTCTTGCTGCATGAATTGCCAGGAGATAGAATACGGAAGCCTGGCTGGTAAAGGCCTTGGTACTTGCAACCGCGATCTCCGGACCTGCGTGTGTATAGATACAATAGTCACTGTTATCTGCAATGGTTGAACCCTTGACATTAACTATGGACAGAACCTTGGCACCGCGCTTCTTGGCGTATTTGATAGCTTCGAGGGTATCGATTGTCTCTCCTGACTGTGAAACGGCGATAACCAGTGTGCCTGGCTTGATAACAGGGTTGGTGTAAGTAAACTCTGAAGCCATGGCCACGTCCGTATGAATATTTGCAAGTGTGTGGAACAGCTGCTGACCGATAAGGCCGGCGTGCATGGCTGTACCGCAGGCGATAACTATGATGTTCTGATTCTCTCTAAAGAGTGAATCGGGAATCTGCTCATCTGCAAAGGAAGTGGTGCCGTTTATGATATGAGGCTCTATGGTGTTGCGGATGGCATCGGGCTGTTCGTGGATCTCTTTTTCCATATAAAAAGGATATCCGTCCTTGCCGCCGCGGCTGGTATCCCAGTCGATCTCCATAAGCTGGAGAGGAACCTCACGTCTCTTCTCGTCGTGAACGATGATGCCCTTGGAGGAGAGACAAGCCACCTGATATTCGGGAAGGAATGCATATTCTCTTGCATGAACACCAAGGGCTGCTACATCAGAAGCAAGAAGAGCTCCGTGCTCAGTCATTGCAACAACGATGGGGCTGACGTTTCTGATTGCATATATATTACCGGGCTTATCGGAAAAAAGTACAGCGAAGGCGAAGGTTCCTTTCAGAACACTTACCAGGTCTCTAAGGGCCTTCTCGGGATCGCCGTCGTAGAGTGAATCAAGAACTGCGGCTGCAACCTCGGTGTCGGTCTCTGAAACCAGCCTGTCCTTAAGATTGTACTCCTTGATAAGCTCCTTGTAGTTCTCGATGATTCCGTTGTGAACCAGGGTAACTCTTCCCTGCTGATGAGGATGAGCATTTGCATCGCTGACACCGCCGTGGGTAGCCCAACGGGTGTGACCGATACCTGCGCAAGGGTCCTCTGGAAGATCCTGACAGATGGCTCTTAAGGCTGAAACCCTGCCTGCGACCTTTTTGACAACAGGACCCTTATCAGGATCTGCAAAAAGAGCTACACCTGCACTGTCATAGCCTCTGTACTCCAGAAGCTCCAGTGAATCAAGTAGAATATCTATAGTAGTTTTTTTACCTATGTAACCTATTATTCCGCACATATTATCTCCGTCATAATGTCGTTTTCTGTTTGCTAATACTTAGTCATTATAATAATAAGGAAGGCGATAGTCAAATTCGGTGATTTGACATATTTTTGACGCTAATGTAAAATTTTTAGGATATGAATATTATTACCTTCAAAAACAGAAATTTAATGATACTCATAGCATTTGCCGCTTTCTTCAGCGTGTTCCTTGCAGTGGGAATGATGGCAGCCAACAAGGTTGAGACTACCTCATCCTCAGAATTGTCCAGCAGCGCCGTGGCAACAGCCATAGCAGAGGACATCACCATGGCTGTGGAAGAAACGGAATCGGAAGTAGAAGAGATGGTCAGCACCGTCAGCGTATCTCAGGAAGAGGCTACGGTGGAACTCACCAGAACTGTTTTTACTGTTACCGAGTATGAGGCTCCGAAGACCAAATATACCAGTGACACCGTCAATGTAAGAGCCGGTGCAGGCACCGATTATGACAAGGTGGGCAAGCTCTCCTGGGGCAGCGCCGTGGAGGTCACCGGAGAGACCGACAATGAGTGGTATGAGGTTTCATTCAAGGATTCAACTGCTTATATCAAGGGAGAATACATGGTGGACGAGCTTCCCGGAACTCCTTACGTATTTGTTGGTGATTCCAGAACAGTACAGCTTCAGATGGCTGTTGGATCCTCAGACAAGGCCTATATTGCCAAGATAGGTGAGGGCTACAGCTGGTTCAAGGGATCGGCACTTTCACTTATTCCTGTATACGCAGGAAAGGGCACCAAGATGATCATCAATTTCGGTGTCAACGATCTGGCCAATGCCGGCAAGTATGTCAGCCTTGTCAACAGCTATATCGATACCTGGTCCAATGCAGGGATCACAGTATATTATGCGGCTGTTACACCGGTAGGAGACGGCGCCAGCGTATCCAATGCCCAGATTGAGAGTTTCAATGCCCAGCTTCAGGCGGGACTTGACTCCAGAGTGCAGTGGATCGACGGCTATACATATCTTAAGCAGGCAGGCTTTACAACTGCCGATGGACTTCACTACAACGCAGCTACCTACAGAAGCCTTTATTCCTATTACATGTCGGTTATCGGCTGAATATGAATACACAATTACCCTGTATAGTAATTGTCTGACGCAATTATATATGGGGTTTTTTTATGGGAAATAATTTTATTATTTAAACCACATTATTATAGAAGAAAAGAGAAATCACATGAACATAGTTTTATTATCCGGCGGCTCAGGCAAGCGCCTCTGGCCTCTTTCCAATGACATCAGATCCAAGCAGTTTATCAAGATATTCAAAAAAGAGGACGGCTCCTACGAGTCCATGGTTCAGAGGGTCTATCGTCAGATCAAAAAGGTTGATAAGGACGCCACTGTTACCATAGCCACCAGTAAGGCACAGGTTTCATCAATCCACAATCAGCTGGGAGAGGATGTGGGCATTTCAATCGAGCCCTGCAGAAGAGATACTTTCCCTGCCATTGCGCTGGCTACAGCTTATCTTGTAGACGTCAAGGGTGTTGATCCTAACGAGTCTGTTGTTGTTTGCCCTGTGGATCCTTATGTTGATGATGACTATTTTGAGGCCATCAAGGCTCTTTCGGAGCAGGCTGACAGAGGTGAAGCCAATCTGGTGCTCATGGGAATAGAGCCTACCTATCCTTCCGAGAAGTATGGATACATTATTCCCAAGGATGCAGAGGATGTCAGTATTGTAGATACTTTCAAAGAGAAGCCCACAGCAGATGTGGCAGCTCAGTATATCAGCCAGGGAGCTCTCTGGAACGGAGGCGTGTTTGCGTACAAGCTGTCCTACGTCCTTAACAAGGCTCACGAGCTTATTGATTTTACGGATTACAACGATCTTTTTGCTAAATATGACACTCTCACCAAGATCTCTTTTGACTATGCAGTTGTTGAGAAAGAGAAGAAGATTCAGGTTATGCGTTTCAACGGAGAGTGGAAGGATCTCGGAACCTGGAATACCCTTACGGAAGCAATGGAAGAGAACGTTGTTGGCAAGGGTATCCTTAATGATAAGTGCAAGGGTGTACACATCGTCAATGAGATGGATGTGCCTGTTCTTGCCATGGGACTTACGGATGTGGTGATCTCAGCATCTCCCGAGGGAATCCTTGTATCAGATAAGGAGCAGAGCTCCTACATCAAGCCCTTCGTTGATTCCTTCGAGCAGCAGATCATGTTTGCAGAGAAGTCCTGGGGTAATTTCAAGGTTATAGACGTTGAGAATGCCAGCATGACCATCAAGGTAACCCTTAATGCGGGCCATTCCATGAACTATCACAACCATGAATACCGCGATGAAGTATGGGTAATTATTTCCGGAACCGGAAGAACCGTGGTTGATGGCGTGGAGAACCCTGTTAAGCCCGGCGATGTGATCACCATGAAGGCCGGCTGCAAACACACCATTTTTGCTGACACTGAGCTCAAGCTCATTGAGGTACAACTGGGCGAGTCGATCAATGTTCAGGATAAGAAGAAGTTTGAACTGTAATAATATGTAAAATAGAAGACGCATGTCGTGTATCGGCATGCGTCTTTTTAGTGGGTTTTTATGTAAATTAGTTAAGTGGTTATCCCTTAACAGCTCCTTCTATCATGCCTTCCATGATTTGCTTCTGTGCGATAAGGAAGATAACGATCATAGGAATGATTGCAAGTAGAGCTGCGGGAAGGATTCTGTCCCAGCTCTTTACGTAGGATCCAACGAACTTCTGAATGGCGATGGGAATCGTCATAACCTTACCGTTCTGTCCCAGCATCATTGAAGGAAGAAGGTAGTCGTTCCAGATCCACATTCCGTTAAGGATGGTAACTGTAGTGATTACAGGTGTAAGGAGCGGGAAGATAATCTGGAAGAAGGTCTGCTCCGGTGTGCAACCGTCGATGGAGGCAGCTTCCTCAAGGTCAAAGGGCACGCCCTTGATGAAACCTGTAAGAATGAATACTGTCATGGCTCCGCCAAATCCAAGATATGCAAAAACGATACCGGGAACGGACTGAAGCATCGGAATTCCAATGAATTTTCCCACATCTCTGAAAGTAGAGATAAGAGGCAGCATAACTACCTGGAAGGGAATGATCATGGATGCGATAAATGTAAAGTAAATAACTGTGGACCAGATGGTCTTGTTTCTGCAGATAACCCATGCTGCCATGGCTCCGAAAAGAGAGAGCAGAACCAGTGACAAAATGGTGATGACAGCGGAGGAAGCAAATGATGAGAAGAACTTGAAGTTCGGGTCATTTACAACCGCCTTGATGTTGGTGAAGAGCTGCCCAAAGCTGGCACCTGCAAGGCTTACAGGATTGGAAGTGATATCAGCTGTCACCTTGCCGGAGTTGATAAGCAGAAGGAAGAATGGGAACAGTACATATACTGCGATTATGATAGCAATGATGAATCGTATTACAACGCTGGAAGTACTTTCTTTTCTATGCATTATAATTCCACCTCCTTCTTATTAGATATGCGAACCTGAATAATGGATACAACTGCAAGGATGATGAAGAACAGAACCGCTTTTGCCTGGCCCAGTGCGTAATCGTTGTTGATAACCGCAGTGGTGTAGATATTAAGGGCAAGCATCTCTGTACCGTTGGCGATGTAAGAGCCAAGGAACTGTACGGAACCCTTACCACCTGTCAGAGCAAGGTTTACATCGAACTGTTTGAAGGCTGATGTAAGTGTAAGGAAAGTACAGATCGTGATTGTAGGTGCGATCATGGGAATCTTGATGTTGAAAAGAGTCTGGATCGCGTTGGCTCCGTCGATGGAGGATGCTTCAAGAACATCTCCGGGGATAGTGTTAAGACCCGTGATGTAGATGAGCATGATATAACCTGCGTACTGCCAAATATATACGATAATGATAGCTACAAAGGCTGTCTTTGTGTCCGAAAGCATTGAATATGTACCGGAAAACTTAGTAACAACCTGGCTGAAAATGAACTGCCAGATATAACCCAAAACGATTCCTCCGATAAGGTTGGGGAGGAAGTATGCTGCTCTGAAGAATCCAAGGCCCTTGATCTTAGAAGTGCAAAGAAGGGCTAAGAGAAAAGCAACAAGGTTGACCAGAATCATATTAAATACTACAAACAGGAAGGTCAAAAGAATTGACCAAAGGAATGCCGGCTGTTTGAACATTCTGGTGTAGTTGTAAAAACCTACGGTTTCTGTCATTTTGATACCGTTCCAGTCGGTAAAGGAATAGCCGATACCAAGGAAAAGAGGAATGATAACAGTTACCAGAAATGCGAATAATAATGGGAAAAGGAAAATAAAATTGATAATGGCGCGGTGGTGTTTAAGCGTCGGGAAAAGATAGAGACCAACGATCAGAAGAATTACACCGATTACACACATGATGCCTCTGCCGAAAATTATAGGTGTGGCTTTGCCGCCAACGTTCATTGTAAACAGGATGAGGTCCCCTGCCCCTGTTATGGAAAGTGCAAGTCCTGCAATAAGAAGTACCAGTCCGAGTATTAAGCTGCCAAAGGATGCTATTTTCCGGCCTGTAGAAAAGTTACCCATCTGTAATCCCCCTTTCAGATTATAAGCGATGGAAACAGTTAATCTTGTGAAAAAACAGGCAGGGCATGCATGCCCTGCCTGCATGTTATTTATTACTGAGCGTAGTAGCTGGAGATTACCTGAGCCATTGTTGATACAAAGCCGTCTGCATCAAGCTTGCCCTTAGCATAATCTGCAAATACGTTACATGTCTGGTTCTGAAGGCCGTCCTTCTTGAGCATTGTGTGCCATCCGGAGTAGTTGCCTGCATCGATGTAGCTCTTCATGCTCTTGTAGAAAGGATTAACAGCCTCATACTGGCAGTCATCGAAAGGAGATACGAGACCTGCGTCGTTAACAAGGATGTTCTGAGCTGAATCGCCTGCGCACCAGTTGAAGAATGCCTTAGCTCCGTCAACGTTGCCGTCCTTGTAAGCTACCCAATATGAAGGGGGACCTGCGATGATGGTGTTGATTCCATCCTCAAATGCATAAGGAGCAAATCCGCACTCAAAGCTTACATCTGAAGGAGATGTTACGCACCAGTTACCCTGTGTGATAAATACATACTTGCCTTCCTTGAAGCCTGCAACCTGATTGTCATAGGTTCCGTCAATAAGAAGAGCAGGATCTGAATACTGGTTCATCATGCCGATGAACTCAGCGAAGTTCTTCATTCTTGCCTCATCGATCTTACCACCGTCGTTAAGAAGATCGATATAGGTTGTATCGTCAGCCTTAAGACCTGCATCAAGGTACTGTCCGAATACGTGAGTACCTGAAGACCAGCCAAGGTTTGTAGGCTCTGCGCACCAACCGAATACTGCTGTGAAGCCAAGCTCATCCTTCTTGGAATCAAGAGTCTCGCAAGCTGCCTTCCAAGCGTCAGGGCTTGTAAGAGAAGCAGGATCAACACCTGCAGCAGCAAGGATATCAGCGTTGTAACCAAGGGCTGTAGCCTCAACTGTGTAAGGGAAGCCGATTGTTCCCATAGAAGCATCTGTAAGTTCAAAACCTGTCTTGTTTGTCCACTCCTCACCTGCAAGATCCGCAAGCATTCCATCCCAGTTGGCTGCCTGGTTAGCTTCGATTACGAAGATATCAGGCATATTGTCTGCCTGGTACATTTTCTTAAGCTCATCGGATGCGTTGGTATCGCCACCGATTGTCTCAACTACGAGAGTGTTACCTGTCTCTTCGTTGTACTTAGCAGCGAGAGCCTGCATCTGATCGTTGATCTCAGGCTTACCGTTAAGAAGACGAACAGCTCCTGCTTCAGCTGTCTCTGTAGCAGCGGGAGCTGCTTCAGTAGTTGCTGTAGTGTCTGTCTCTGTCTGTGTCTCTGTCTGTGTCTCTGTCTGTGCCTCAGGCTGAGCAGCAGTGTCAGATGTAGTTGTGCTGGTTGTGCCTGTAGTACCGCATGCAGCAAGTGTTGCGACCATGGTGCCTGCAAGAAGTACTGACATAAGTTTCTTTTTCATTTGTTACCCTCCTTTTGTGCATTGTGCAATATTGAATCTAAAATTCTTGTGTTACTTTTGCGCATAAGTTGTACGCTAAATTCAAAATATCACAATTATGCACAAAAGGCAAGCATATTTCGCATGTTTTCTCGGACTCTAAAAATCAAAAACACCGCAAAACGCTTGTTTACTGGCTTTGCGGTGTTTGTTCTAAATCATAAATTTTTATTAAATATATCAAAAATATTCGTTAAATCGATAAATGCTGTAACTTATGCGCAAAAGTTAATTTAGGCAATTTTTACATGTGCTGACTTTAACGATTAAGCTCTTACTGTGTCACGAATAACAAGATGAGTAGGAAGCTTGATCTGGTTCGGCGTCTTCTGGCCGTTTAGCTGTTTGAGCAGAGTATCTGCGGCAACGATTCCCTTTTTCTTAACATCCTGATGAACTGTGGTAAGAGCCGGACGGTGGAGCTGACCCAGCATGTTGTCGTCGAAACCTGCAATGGAAATGTCCTCGGGAACTCTGATGCCTCTGTCTGTGAGAGCGGCGATAAGGGTCACCGCATAGAGATCCGATACGCACATGATGGCATCGAAATTCTTGGCTTTTCTGCAGATCTCCTCAAGACTGTCCTGAATCTCATCGGATTTGGGTCTTATCTTTAAAAAGTCGCTCTGCTTGAATTTCAGTCCCCCATCTGCAAGGGCTTTTTTGTAACCGTTGAGTCTTGCCAGGTCTACGCCGCTCTGGTTATCGGAGAGGAAGGCAATCCTCTTATGACCCTTGACTATCATGTAGTTGACCATATCATAGGTTCCCTGCTCGTCATCAAGTCCTACGTTGGTGAAGTGCTTGAGACCTTCAATACTGTAGGTATCAAGGCATACGATGGGCTTCTTGTACTTCTCGCTGACACGGATTCCGTCATCATCCAGCATTCCGAAAAGGATAAGACCGTCCACATTCCAGGTAGACACATGTCTCATGATCTCGGTGGTGTCGCTGGAAATATAGAGCATCATGAAGTAACCTGCATTTCTTATGGTCTCCTCGACGCCTCCGATAAGTTCGGATACGAAGGGGTCCATGATCAGGTTCTCATATTTGTCTGCTCTGGCCTTCAGGGCAAGACCGATTATCTTGGACTGATTCTGAGCAAGGTTACGTGCACTGATATTCGGCACATAGTCAACCTTATCCAAAAAGTCCTGGACTTTTTTCTGGGTCTCCGGAGACACTTCTCCGGTTTTTCCGTGAATAACATTTGAAACCGTCGTAGTGCTCATATTTAGTTGCTTTGCAATCTCTTTAATCGTAATCATAATTTTTTTGGTCTTTACAAAGAAAAAAAGTTATTGTATCTTGTGTTCAAATAAAACTTCATTTTTGAAAATTTTTTTGTGCTTATGCGCAAAAGCTTTTCTACTTTCAGAAATACCATGAGTGACTTTAGTTGTCAAAAAAGAGGAGAATTATGAACAACCAATACGAAAAAATCTCAGTAAACAAAGATCAGATCCTGGAGAACCTGAAAAAGGCCGCAGAGTGTGCTTCTTCCATCACAATCCCCGATGACATCCCCCACGGCGATATGCCCGGTGATAAGGTTGAGATCGGTGACAGCCACAGAGCCAAGGCAGGAACCATTTTTCCCGAGCTGGTAAAAGAGCTGGAGAAGGCCATGGGCGCTAACCCTTACGGAAGAGCTGTTGTTGCCGTTTGCGGAGGTTCCGGCGTGGGCAAATCAGAAATTGCGTCATGTCTGTCATATCTTCTGAACAGCGAAGGAATAGGCAGTTACACCATGTCCGGCGATAATTATCCTCACCGCATTCCCATGTACAATGATGCGGAAAGACTTCATACATACAGGGTTGCAGGCATCAGAGCAATGGTTGACGCCGGTGTCATGAATCCCGAAAACTATGCCAAGGTCAAAGAGTGGCAGATAGCCGAAGATGACGCAAACAAGGCACATGCAGAGACTGACACATGGTTCAGTTACTACCTTGACGGCGGCAGAAAGGCCCTTAATAATTATCTGGGTACACCCAAGGAAACCGACTTTGAAGAGGTTGATACCATTATGAAGGCTTTCAAGGATGGTGCCAAGTCCCTTTTCCTTAAAAGAATGGGAAGAGACGAAGCTTCTCTTTGGTACGACTGCGTTGATATGTCTGACAAGCAGGTGCTTATTGTTGAGTGGACCCACGGTAACAGTGACTACATGAGTCAGGTTGATATACCGGTTCTTTTGAACAGTACACCACAGGAGACTCTCGAGCACAGAAGATCCAGAAACAGAGATGGCAAGCTGGACAGCCCCTTCACCATGATGGTTTTGGAGCTGGAGCAGCAAAAGCTCGTTGATCAGGCTCACAAGGCCAAGATCATCATCACCAAGGCCGGTGAACTTATAAGCTACGACGGATTCAAGAAACTCTACGGAATGGACTAAGATGGTTTAGGAGGAAATTCATGAGTAAAAAATATGTGGATAACGGACCTATGCTCAACGCCTATCCCGATAGCATGGGCGGCACCCTGAAGGATATTGTTTCTGTCCTTTCCAAAAAAGAATTTGAAGACGTATTTCAGTCTTTTTACATTCTGCCCAGTATCTTCAACACTGATCTGGACAGAGGTTTTTCTGTAATTGATTATGGGATCAATGAGGAACTTGGAAGCAAAGAAGATATCGATGCTCTGGGTAAGCTTGATATCGACCTTAAGCTTGATTTTATCTTAAATCACGCATCTGTCCTGTCACCTCAGTTCCAGGATCTTGTTAAGAACGGTGAGAAGTCCAAATACGCTGACTTTTTCATCAACTGGAACAAGTTCTGGGAAGGCTGTGGAGACATGACTCCTGAAGGCTATATTCAGCCAAGGCAGGAGTACATCAAGGACATGTTTTTCAGAAAGCCGGGACTTCCCATCCTCATGGTGAGAATGCCTGACGGCAAGGATATTCCTTACTGGAACACCTTCTATCAGGAGGTTCAGTACAAGCGTCCCGATGCGCAGGATCTCATGGAGGTTATGGATATTCAGTATCTGTCAGCTCAGAGACTGTCTGAAAGAGTCTGCAAGGCTCTGGATGAGGGCAAGAAGCCTTCAGAGATCGATTTTACAGGATATGAGAAATACAAGGATAAGACAGTGGACTATCTGGAATCCAAGAGACGCTATCTTGGTCAGATGGACCTTAATATCAAATCAGACCTTGTTTGGGAGCATTACAGAAACACCTTGAAGAGCCTGTCAGGATACGGCGCAAAGATTGTAAGACTTGATGCCTTCGCCTATGCACCCAAGGAACCCGGCAAGAAGAACTTCCTCAATGAGCCCGACACCTGGGACGTACTTGAGAAGGTTAAAAAGCTGGCCGACGAGTTCGGAGTAGCACTTCTTCCCGAGATTCACGCAAGCTACAGCGAGAAGATCTATGAAGTTGTGGCAAACAAGGGCTACATGACCTATGATTTCTTCCTTCCCGGACTCCTTATCTATGCCATTGAGAGCAGATCCGGTGAACTTCTGAAGAAATGGGCCGATGAGATTCAGGAAAAGAAGATCAGAGTTGTCAATATGCTGGGCTGCCACGACGGAATCCCGCTTCTTGATCTTAAGGGAATCCTTCCTGAAGAAGACATTCAGAACATGATCGACACCATCGTCGGAAGAGGCGGCTTTGTCAAAGACCTTCACGGCGCCAAGAACATGTATTATCAGGTAAATGCTACCTACTACAGCGCCCTTGGAGATGACGACAAGAAGATGCTCTTTGCGAGAGCGATTCAGATGTTCATGCCCGGTAAGCCTCAGGTATGGTACCTTGATCTCTTCGCAGGCAAAAATGATCACGAAGCAGTTAAGCGTGCGGGAGCCGGCGGACACAAGGAAATCAACAGAACCAATCTTAGCCTGTCTGACATAGAAGAGGCCATGAAGAAGGATGTTGTGAAGAAGCAGCTTGAGCTTCTTGCCTTCAGAAATACTCATCCCGCCTTTGGCTTCGATGCTGACCTCCAGGTTAATGTTGACGGAAGTGTCATGACCTTCGAGTGGACAAACGGCGAGCACAAGGCAGTTCTTGAGGCTGATTTTAGTGATTACAGCTACAAGATAACTAAATGAGAAATTACCAATTGCATATTTATAACCATATTGAAAAGGCAGGAGAGCCATCGGCTCTCCTGCCTTTTTATGTTGTATTACTGAATCGTATATTGTTTAATTATACTCCGAACCGTAGTTTCCAGATGGGGCTTCAGGTCATTTAAGGATACCGGATCGTCATACATTATGGAGCTGTAGCCGGTGGAGCCTACAAGCTCGATGATAAGAAAGAGCATGACCTCAGGTTCCTTGAAGTTAAGGCCTGATTCTGCAATCATTTTTCTATATACTTCGCCAAAGTCCACGTCATCACTGCTGACGGGAGTGGTGAGAGCCTTCTTGAATACAGCCCAGCTAAGGTCCTTGTAGATGAAAGCAAGAAGTCCCTTGTTGGCGGCCAGTTCATCCAGAACATAATCCATAATAAAGATAAGTCTGTCTTCAAAGCCCTCTATTCCGGCCTCATCCAGCGCATGATATGCCTGCATGAAGAGCTGGCTGGACTTGTGGGCGATGAGTCTGTTCCTAATATCATATTTATCCTTGAAATACAGATAAAAGGTACCCTTTGCCACGCCGGCCTTCTCAACTATGTCGGAAATGGAGGTCTTGTTAAGTCCCTTTGAGGTAAAGAGCTCAAAGGAGGTGTTCAAAAGGCTCTCCATCTTCAGTTTCTTGTTCTGTTCAGCTTTTCCCATATATTTGTCCTCATCAATTTATTCTATTATGGCAGATAGTGCATATTCATGCAATAAAACAAAACTATATTTCAGAAATCGATTGTTTTCTTTATAAAAATTTTTCAAAAAAAATATTGACCATCAGTCATAAACATGTTATACCATACTATAGAAAATGACCAACGGTCAAGAATAAATTTCAAAGATCCTGAATCTTATTGAAAAAAGTTCTCGTTGGCAAAACGCTTTTTTGTGCTCATATAGTGCGGAAAGGTGATATATTTGAGGAGGTGAAGTTATGAACAAACTTTCACATGTTATTGTTAAACTGAGATTTGTCATACTGATTGTAGCCTTTGCACTGCTGATTCCGTCAGCTGTGGGCTATTTCAACACAAGAGTTAATTACGATATTCTTACTTATCTTCCTAAGGATATTGAGACCATGAAGGGCCAGGATGTTCTTCTTGATCAGTTCGGTACCGGAGCCTTCGTGCTGTACGTGGCCGAGGGAATGGAAGAGAAGGATGTGGCAGCCCTTAAGGCCAAGATCGAAGAGGTTGATCATGTATCCGATGTACTCTGGTACGATTCAGTCCTTGATCTTTCCATTCCGATGGAGATGCTTCCATCCCATGTATATGAAGCTTTTAACAGCGGCGATGCCACAATGATGTTCGTCATATTTGATGAGGGAACTTCCTCAGACGGAACCATGAAGGCCATCGAGGACATCAGGAAGATTTCCGACAAGCAGTGCTTTATGAGCGGAATGAGCGCCATAGTTACAGATACCAAGAACATGGCTATGAAGGAGACACCTATTTATGTAGGAATCGCAGTTCTTCTTGCGGTAATAGTTCTTTCACTTACAATGGACTCCTACCTGATACCTTTTTTCTTCCTTCTTAGTATAGGAATGGCCATCGTGTACAACATGGGAACCAATGTATTCAAAGGAGAGATTTCCTTTATTACACAGTCCCTGAGCGCAGTACTTCAGCTTGGTGTTACCCTGGACTACTCAATCTTCCTTTGGCACAGCTATCAGGAAGAGCTTAGCCAAAACGATGACAAGAACGATGCCATGGCAAATGCCATTACCGCAACCTTCCAGTCGGTAATCGGATCTTCAATAACCACTGTTGCCGGATTTATCGCATTGATGTTCATGAGCTTCACACTGGGCCTGGACCTGGGCGTTGTAATGGCCAAGGGTGTTGTATTCGGAGTTATCGGATGTGTAACCATCCTTCCCAGCATGATCCTTGTTTTTGACAACCTTATAGAGAAGACCAAGCACAAACCTCTGATGCCCGAATTTGTTAAGATCCCGAATTTTGTGGCTAAGCACTACCTGGTATTTTTCCTGGTCTTCCTTGCACTTATTACTCCTGCAGTTTATGGAAACAACCACACCAGTGTTTACTACGATCTCACCCAGACTCTTCCGGACAGCCTTGAGAGCGTACAGGGAGCCAATGAGGTTGATGAGAAGTTCGAAATGAACTCCGCATACATGCTCCTTGTGGACAAGAACCTTGATACAGCTTCTATGAATCAGATGATAAAGGAGCTGAAGGACACCGACGGTATCCTCTCAGTCCTTGGAACCGACTCCATTGTAGGACCTGCTTTCCCAAGAGAGTTCATTCCTGAGGATACACTTAAGAAGCTGGAGAGCGACGATTGGAAGATGGTTCTTTTGACCACGGATTACAAGATCGCCTCCGATGAGATCAACAATCAGATCACAGAGGTAGACAGGATAGTTAAGAGCTATGACCCCAAGGCTATGGTTGTGGGCGAGGCTCCCTGCACCAAGGATCTTATCAACATAACCAACCACGATTTCCAGGTTGTTAACTTTGTTTCCATCGGACTTGTATTCCTTATTATTGCTTTTGTACTTAAGTCCGCGAGCCTTCCGTTCATCCTGGTTTCGGTTATCGAGTTTGCTATTTTTGTTAACATGGGACTTCCTTATTACACACATACAACCATTCCTTTCATCTCATCGGTTGTAATCGGAACCATTCAGCTGGGAGCCACCGTTGACTATGCGATCCTGATGACCACCAGATACCTGAATGAGAGAAATTTAGGGCATAACAAGAAGGAAGCTACATTGATAGCACTTTCCACCAGCATGAAGTCGGTTATTGTAAGTGCGCTGAGCTTTTTTGCCGCAACCTTCGGTGTTGGCATGATCTCCAGTATCGACATGATCGGTTCACTTTGTAACCTCATGGCAAGAGGCGCCATCATCAGTATGTTCACCGTACTTCTGGTACTGCCCGCAATGTACATGATCTTCGACGGACTCATTATCAGAACAACCTTCGGCATGACAGTAAGTGACGAGAAGGATTCACATCACACAGGATTTATTCACAGACACAAAGTTGCCTGATTATACATACAAACTTATATGTACATAAGTACATAGGAAAAGAGGAAAATTATGATCAGAAAAAATCTAATGAAAACTTTAACAGTTGTTATGGCAGCAATGCTTGCAGTTATGACAGTTGCCTGCGGTGCTTCCACAACTAAGGATACAACAACAGCAATTGAAACGCAGGCGCCCGAGGACAAGGCCCTTGAGAACACCATTGTGGATATGGCAACAAGAGCCGGCGGAGCTACCACAGATGCAGGCAAGGTTGAGACAGTATATGTCACAGCCAATGCCAACGGTGAAGTCGGAGATGTAATCGTCAGCGAATGGCTCAAGAATGCAGACGCTTCCAAGGAGATCAAGGACTCCACACAGCTCAAGGATATTGTTAATGTCAAAGGTTCAGAGACCTTCACTGAGTCCCCCGACGGAACCGTTGTATGGGACGCTGAGGGAGCAGATATCTATTATCAGGGAACCACAGAAAAGGAGCTTCCCGTTAATATGAAGATCACCTACACTCTCAACGGCAAAGAGATTTCTCCCGAGGAACTTGCAGGTAAGAGCGGTAAGGTTACAATCCGTTTTGACTATGAGAACAAGGATAAAAAGACAGTTAACGTAGACGGCAAGGATATTGAGGTATATACACCTTTTGCCATGGTATCAGGTATGATGCTTGATTCCGATAAATTCGCAAATGTAGAGGTATCAAACGGTAAGGTTATCTCCGACGGTGGCAAGATCGTGGTTATGGGCGTTGCAGTTCCCGGACTTAAGGAGAGCCTTGATATCAGCGATGAGAAGTGGGAAGAGCTGGATGAGGATGGCAAGATCGAGGACAAGTTATCTGATCACTTCGAAGTAACAGCTGATGTAAATAATTTCGAACTTGGAATGACCATTACAATGGCAAGCTCCGATATCCTCAATGATTTCGGAATGTCAGAGCTTACAGGTTCAGATAAGATAACCGATCTTAAGGCCGACATGGGCGAGCTCAAGGATGGCTCAACACAGCTGGTTGACGGAACCAAGACCCTGAAGGACGGAACCGGTGAACTCAGAGAGGGCGCTGACAAGCTCTATGACGGTTCACAGCAGCTGGCAGACGGCACAGGATCATTGTATGACGGAACACAGTCACTTGTCAGTGGTACAGGAGAGCTTGCAAACGGCAGCGGTCAGCTGGCAAGCGGCAGCAAGGAACTTGCAAACGGCGCAGGTCAGCTTGCAAGCGGCAGCAAAGAGCTGGCAAACGGAACTTCCCAGCTTGCAAGCGGAAGTAAAGAACTTGCAAACGGAACAAGCCAGCTGGCAGGCGGAGCAAAAGAGCTCGCCGGAGGAACCAAGGACCTTGCTGATGGAAGTAAGACTCTCGCAGCCGGCGGCGATACATTATATGGCGGACTTGTTGATTATCTGAATGCTACCAAGCAGATTCAGGAAGGCTCTGCAGAACTTGCTGACGGTGCAGGTCAGTTAAAGGCAGGTTCTGAGAAGCTTGTAGATGAAATGACCCAGGCTGAAATAGTTAGCAGTGCAGCTGCTCTTGCAAGCGGCTCAGCTCAGGTAAGCACAGGTGTAGGCGAGGTTGTTGAAAAGCTCACTGCCCTTAGCGGCCTTATGACCAAGAAACAGGAGATCAGCGGCCAGTATGAGGCATTCTGCCATGCACAGGCTTTCCTTGAAGGAAGGGAAGAGTGCAGCGAGACAGTTGTTAAGGCTCTGTACTTCCTGTCAGACGGTAAGATCGCAGATGCTGCAACAGCTATTGATATCAGAGATACAGGACTTGCAGCACTTCAGGGAAGCGCTACTGCAGGCGTAAGCCAGGAAGAGAACGGCGATGAGCTCGTAATAGAGGCAGAATACGGAGTACTTACTGAAGAAGGCGCACCTGAAGGCGGCGATGGTTCAGACAAAGAGTCCGGTAATAAGGGAGAAGGCGACGCTCAGCCCGCTACAGGTGAAGGTCAGCCCACAGGCGACGCTCAGCCTACAGATGGCGATGGACAGCCTGCAGGCGACAATGCTAATGCAGGAAGTACCGGAGACAATGGATATTCCGGTGACAACGGAAATGCCGGAGATAATACAAATGGCGGAAGCACGGGTGACACCACAAATGCCGGTGATAACACTCAGGGCGGCGACAATGGCGGCGCTGGTGATACCGGAAGTACAGGAAATACTGAAGGTACAGGAAATACTGAAAGTACAGGAAATACTGAAGGTACAGGAAATACTGAAGGTACAGGAAATACAGAAAGTACAGGAAGTACAGGTTCAGAGGGTACAATAACTCTTACCTATGATGAACTCCAGGATATGCTCAAGAAGGCAGCTGATGAAGCAGCAGCTGTTGCTTCCGAGAAGACCAAAGAGGCTGTTTTGGCTCAGGTTAAGGAAGAGTCAGACAAGAAGACAGCTGAGACCAAGACTCTTATACAGAAGATTTCCATTTATTCCGGAACCTACGGAGCAGCCAAGGCATCAACCAAGATCCTTGGTGATACATTACAGACTCTTAACAGCATAGATTTCAGCGAGGCAACACTTACACAGCTTCAGACTCTTAAGACAGGTGCTGAGCAGGTTGCTACCGGCAATGCACAGATGGCCGAAGGAATCAAGAATATCTACGCTGGAGCACAGAAGCTGGATTCAGGAATCGGTAGTCTTTCAGAAGGCGCCAACAAGCTTTCTGCAGGAACCAAGGCACTTGTTGCCAATAACGACAAGCTTTCCGGCGGTGCAGGATCTATGGTAGCAGGAGCAAAGAGACTCTCTGAAGGCGCTGTAACACTTAACGAAGGTGCCGGCAAGCTCTCAACAGGAGCAAGTCAGGTCAATGCAGGAGCTGCCAAGCTCTCAGACGGCGCAGGACAGCTTAATGACGGAGCAGCCAAGCTTGCAGATGGCGCAGGACAGCTTAATGACGGAGCAGTCAAGCTCTCAGACGGCGCAGCACAGCTCGATGAAGGCGTAGGCAAGTTACACAGCGGTGCCGGTGAACTCAATGACGGTGCCAAGAAGTTAAACGATGGCGCAAATGAGCTCAGAGACGGTGTCAAGGAACTTGCAGACGGTTCAGTCAAGCTTGACGACGGTGTTCAGGAACTCCTTGAAGGAATGCTTAAGTTCGATGAGGAAGGTATTGAGAAGCTCTACGAAGCATTCGACGGAGACCTCACCGAATTCGCAGACAGGATCACAGCCATCCAGGAAGCAGGCAAGGAATACACATCTTTCGGCGGATCCTCAGAGGAGGAGCCCAGCTCAGTTAAGTTCATTATCAAGACTGACAGCATCAAGACATTGTAATTAAAGAAATAAGCAGCAGTGTTAAGGGGCCGGTTCCCATCAACAAACTGTGAACAACATACTCTATCGGTAATCTGAGAAGTTCACAATTTGTTATTGGGGACTGGCCCCATTTTTTTGTTGACATACTACGACAGTCGTATTATATTGTTACTATGACAGACGTAGTATGTTTGTCGTAGTAATTATCCGTTACAAGATACATATAATCAAATAAATAAGGAAAAGGAAAAAGCTATGCAGGAGATCAGCAGCGATGTGATCAGAGGCTATAACGACACTATTATCCTGTATTTCCTTCGCCGGGAGGACTCCTACGGATATGAGATATCCAAGAATATCAAGACCATGTCCGACGGTAAGTATCTCATCAAGGAGACGACGTTGTATTCCGCTTTTACAAGGCTTGAGAAGAACGGATATATCTCATCCTTCAGCCGGGAGGCAGAAAATGGCAAGCGTCGCACCTACTACCGTATAACCGACGCAGGGCGCGATTATTACAGGGAAAAATGTGAAGAATGGCTTTTGACCAAGGATGTTATTGAGAGATTCATCTCTCAGGAAGCAGTTTGATTTATTATCAAGAAAAAAAGTGTGTGAAAAACGGGAGAAAGAATAATGGAAGCAATCAGAGAATACCTTAACAGCATTTTTGCAAATTTACCTGCCACAGATGAAGTTCTCAAGGCTAAGCAGGAGCTTATGACAATGATGGAGGACAAATATGGCGAGCTTATGTCAGAGGGTAAGTCAGAGTCAGAGGCCTTAGAGATCATCAAGGAAGAGTTTGGCAATCTGGATGAGATAGCAGATTCCATGGGAATCAGAAGAGATGAGAATTCAGAGAATTACAGAAGATTAGTGGACATTGAGGAAGCCAGAGACTATATTTCAGAGAATGGTTTTTCACAGTTCATGTTGGGTGTTGGAGTTATGTTCTGCATTATGTGCGTAGTTGGCCCTATTCTTTCAGATGGCCTTGCAGGCTTCTTTAGAATAGGAGCTTTGTCCAAAATGGTATCAGCATTTTCCATCATTTCATTGTTTGTTTTCATTGCTGTAGGCGTAGGACTTATTGTTCTTTCCTCCGCAAGAAAGAGAGAATGGAGATTCCTTTCCGATGAGCTCTGCACCATTGATGCAGAAACAGAAACCTATGTTAAAAGCCAGCTGGATTCTCACCAGGTAACAAGGGGACTTGTTCTTGCGGCAGGAATCGTGCTTTGCTCCTTAAGCGTACTTCCCACCGTGCTTCTTGAGATCATTTTTTCCAACGAATTTATTACCGAGAACCTTGCTCCTGCGCTTCTTTTTGTGATCGCAGGCCTCGGTGTTTGCCTCATCATCTCATCCTCCGGAAAAACAGGAGCCTGCAAGAGGCTTCTTAAGCTCAATTCCAGAGAATCCCTTGATGAAGAGCTGGATGATGAAGAGGAGGACGATGAGATGCCTTCCAGACATACAACCGGCAGTGATAGCACCGGAACCTATGCAGCAGCCGCTTCAAGTGAGGCAGCAAGCATCATTGATAGCTGGGAGAAGGAGACCACCAGAACCGTAGAAGCCATCAAGGAAGCTAAGGCAGACACAATTGATCAGGTCAGGGTTAACGAGCTTAAAAAGGAATTAAAGAAAGAGCTCAAAAAAGAGCTCAAGAAGGATAAGACCTACAAAACCCCCAACGGTCGTGAGATCAGCCCACTTATGGACACTGTTCTCAGCAACTACTGGGCAATCGTTTTTGCAATCTTCATGATAGGCGGCTTTTTATTCGGACTCTGGGGACGCATGTGGCTTATCTGGATCATTGCTCCAATCGTTCACAGCTACCTCAAAAAGAGCTACGGACTTAAGTAAATCTATATGAAATAATTAAGGGCTTTGAGATTGTTATTATCTCAAAGCCCTGTTTTAATTAATCAAGCTTGATAACTGCAAAGGACTGAGGGCCAAGTGTGATCTTGGTCTGAGTCACGTCGCATTTTCCGATGCAGTGCACGATGTCGCTGTTGTCATAGTGGTACTCATCAGACACCTTGGCAAGATCCTCGTAGTGGTCGTTGTCTATAAGGGAAACCGATGCCTCCTTCTCAGAAGGGTTGATGGCAACCATCAGCATGCCTCGTCTGTAGATGAAGGGGAAGCTGTTTTTCTCGGCAAAGAGTACTTCGAAGCTTCCATCAGCCTGAAGGTCAGGATATTTATGGCGAAGCGTAACAAGGGCCTTCACCTCATTGAGAAGTGAATCGGGATCCTTCTCCTGAGCAGCTACCGTAGGAGCATCTTCTGCAGGGTCCTGTGGAAGGTAGAGGGTATCCGGATTGCAATCCGAGAAACCGTGGTTCTTGCTGTCATCCCACTGCATGGGGGTTCTGCTGCCGGTTCTTGCAAAGCCGCCTTCTTTGGTGGGAATATCCAGATATCTCATGCCTATCTCATCACCATAGTAGATAAAAGGAACTCCGGGAAGGGTCAGGAACATAGCAAAGGCAATCTTAAGCTCATGATAGGAGAGAGTCCTTCTGGGCCTTGGAGTGTCGTGGTTACAGGTGATGAAGCTGATGTAGCCGTAGTCCTTGGTTCCGTCATATTTGGGAAGATAATCATCCAGGAATCTGAAGATATCGCCATCGCCGTCTTTTTTCAAAAAGCTGTGATCGCCGCCGGGAGTCTCGTTGTCGCGGATAAGGGTGTTGTAGCCGTTTCCGTGATGGTCCAGGTAAAAGTCAGCGTGGAAGCCGCTCTTAAGCGCCTGATGGGGATTGCTCCACTCTGAAACAAGGGCAGCCTCGGGATAGTCCTTATCAAGCATTTCTCTTATGTTTTTCCAAATGGAGCCGGTGGCTGATTTGTTTTCGTCATCCTCTTTTACCAGAGAGTCCGCCATGTCTACGCGGAAGCCATCGCAGCCGTGGTCCAGCCAGAAACGCATTACGTCCTTCATGGCTTCTCTTGTTGCGATGCACTCAGGATCGTCGGGAGCCTTCTGCCAGTCCTCGGTTCTGTTAAGGAAGCCGTAGTTAAGGGCAGGCTGGCACTTGAAGAAATTCAACATGTAGCAGCCATCTCTCTCTGCCTCGCCGCCGATGTAAGGGTGTCCGCCAATTCCCTGGAAAGCGGCATTGGTCCATACATATCGGTCAGAGTATTCGTTGCGCTCAGCCTTCTTGCTCTCAAGGAACCAGGCATGCTCCTCTGAGGTGTGGCCGGGAACCAGGTCAAGGAGCACGTGGATGCCTCGGTTATGGGCTTCGCCAAAGAGTCTGTAGAGATCCTCATTGGTGCCGTAGCGGGGTGCTACCTTCTTGTAATCCCTTACGTCATAGCCTGCATCCTTGAAAGGAGAGTCATAGCAGGGATTGATCCAGATCGCATTGCAGCCAAGGCTCTTAACATAATCGAGCTTCTCTATGATACCGTTGATATCTCCGATACCGTCGTTATTGGTGTCTTTGAAGGTTTGTGGATAGATTTCGTAGAAAACAGCGTCTTTTAACCAGTTTGGCATGATATTCCTCCCTCATTATAGGTGTTGGTGATAGTGAGCATTTGCTAGTCGCAACCACTTTTTTTATGATACAATATTCATAGTTCCGGTAACGTTTCCAATAACCAAGATTTTATATTATCCTTTGCAACATCGCAAGTAGAAAATATTAGTATCAATTTTAGGAATCGACTTTTCGCATCGTTTTTTCGTGACAAATGAGCATGTTTATGCATTAACGGTAAAGCGATAGCTAATTACGTCTAAATATATAATACCTCAAACATGACGTAGTCCGATTTTTCTTCTACGTCTATAATGTCGTTTTTTCATATTGGACGTAGTGGTAAAATAGTGCTTGGACTATCCGTTACGTCCGATTGGCATATAATTTGATTCAGACGTAAATTTATTATTCTGCTTATGGCTTAATTTATTTGAATTACGTTAATTATGGATTTTTTCTAAATAGACGTAAAGATATTTGGCAGAGCTACGCCATATGTCGAAAAGCGTTCAAACAGACGTAATGAAAAAAATGGACTACGTCTGCGCCAGTTTTTTTCTTAAATAATACGTAATAGATAATTTCGCGGTAGGCAAACACAAAAGGCAAATTCAATAGGCAGATAAAAAAGCCAAATACAAAAGTTAAATATAAAAGGAAAACTCAAAAAACTCATATAAAACACATCCATAAAATATCAGGAAGGAAATGGGGAAATACTATGAAAAAGAAAACCATCTGCCGTGTCATGGCCGCTGCCATATCATGTTCAATGCTGCTTCAGGGCTGTGCAGGAGCTGCAGACAATAAGGAAGTGGCAGGCTCTGGCACAGGAAATTCCCAAACATCATCAAGTACAGTAAACTCAGAAAAAGCAAATGATTCAGGAAACACTGAATCAGCCGGCACTATACAGAATGATGCCGCAAACGCTTCCGAAGCTTCATCTGGATCAGTAGCCCCCATCATTACTCCCGCAGAGCACCGCGACAAGGTAGACACTACGATTTTTGTAAAAAAGATCGATAACCTGCCTGAGAACTATATCTGCGGAATGGACGCATCCTCGGTACTTGTTGAGGAAAACAGCGGAGTTAATTACTATAACTACGACGGCGAGGTGGCAGATGTCTTTGAGACCCTGGCAGATAGCGGCGTCAACTACATAAGGCTCCGCGTCTGGAACAATCCCTACGACAAGGACGGAAACGGCTACGGAGGCGGCAACAACGATGTTGCGACAGCGATAGAGCTGGGCAAAAGAGCCACCAGGTACGGAATGAAGGTCTGCATAGATTTCCACTATTCCGACTTCTGGGCCGATCCCAAGAGGCAGCATTGTCCCAAAGCCTGGGAGGGAATGGATCTGAACGCCAAGTCTGATGCGCTCTATGATTTTACTGTGGATTCACTGACACAGCTCTTGGACGCGGGCATTGACGTTTCCATGGTTCAGGTTGGAAATGAGATCAACTATGGCATGAGCGGAGAGAAGGCCCAGGCCAATGTGACAAAACTCCTGTCTGCAGGTAGCAAAGCAGTCCGCGAGATGGCAGATAAATACGGCAAAGATATTAAAGTAGTCATTCATTACACCAATATTCAGGACATCCCCGAGCTTACCAATCTTGTGACTAATCTGGGGCTTGCAGGAGTCGACTATGATATCATAGGCCTTTCCTATTATCCTTTCTGGAACGGCGGTTTTGATGAAATGCAGGCTGCTGTTCAGATGATAAAAAACGACTATGGAAAGGAGGTGCTACTGGCCGAGACTTCTTATTGCTACACATCGGAAGAAGGTGATGGCACCGACAACAGCATTAGCGGCGAGGGTGATATTGTCGATGGCTATCCCGCTACGGTTCAGGGCCAGGCAAATATGCTCAGAGACACGATGGCTGCGGCAAATGATGCGGGAGCTCTTGGAGTTTTTTACTGGGAAGGAACCTGGATTCCGGTTGGAAAGCCTACTGACAACAATTCAGAGAAATGGGAGACCTACGGAAGCGGATGGGCCAGCAGCTTCGCGGCGGATTATGACCCTGAGGACGCAGGGCTGTACTACGGCGGATGTTCCTGGGATAATCAGGCGCTCTTTGATTTTGAGGGCAATCCTCTTGCGTCTTTAAATACCTTCAAGCTCATAAGAACAGGCTCTGATGCGCCGCTTCAGATTGATGCGATTCCCGATGTGTACAGGACTTTTGTTGTGGGGGATAAAATAGAACTTCCTGACAAAGTAGACGTTATATACAATGACACCTCCAGGAATACCAAGGTGCCGGTTACCTGGGATGCAGATACGGTTGCCAAAATTGATAATTCCGGTCAGCAGTCCATAAATGTTCCCGGAACCGTTGAAGGAACAGACGGAGAGCCCCAAACAATCGTATGCCACGTTGAAGTCAAACTTCCCAATCTGGTGGTCAATCCAAGCTTTGAAGACAGCGATATCTCCATGTGGAAGGTTGAATACGAGGGTTCCACCAATCCCACTGATCTTCAGGAAAAAGCTGATGATGCTTACACCGGCGACTTTGCTTATCATTTCTGGTCCGGCGATGGTGACATGGACTTTACCATCTATCAGGAACTGACAGACCTTGAGGAAGGAAGCTACAGGCTGGAGTGCTTTGCCCAGGGCGGAGATATGTCCGGGGATTCCAATCTGGAACTCTTTGCGGTTGTGGGCGACGAAACCTACAAGAAGACCTTCATGGTAACCAACTGGGCAGAGTGGAAGAACCCTGTCATTGATGATATTAAGATTGCCACCGGTGACACAATCAAGATTGGTGTTCATTATACCTGTAACAAAGGAAGCTGGGGCACCGTCGATGACTTTGCTCTGACTAAGAACTAAATATCACTGCATACACGGTCTTTGCCCTGTTCCTTGGCACGGTACATCAGGGCATCGACCCTGTCTATGGTTTCCAATACGCTTTCACCGGCGTGATGTGCGGTTACACCAACGCTGATGGTAACATTAACTTCCGAATCGGAGCAGGCCTTTACTCTTTTTCTGAGTCGCTCTGCTATATCCTTAACCTGCTCCGGTGAGTAGCCGGACACAGATAGCATGAATTCCTCGCCGCCCCAGCGTCCTGCCTGTATTCCGGGAAAAGAGTCCGAGTGCTCATACAGGTGTCTGGTGGTAAGCTTGAGGATCTTGTCTCCCATGTTATGTCCATATCTGTCGTTTATCTGCTTAAAATTATCCACATCCAGCATTATGAGATACCAGTCTTCATTTTCTGCGTCATAGATAATTCTTTCTATGGCTCCGCGGTTAAGAAGGCCTGTGAGCGCATCGTGGGAAGCCTTGTACAGCATCTCGTTGAGCTGCTCATTTTTTTCCATCAGTTCTTCTGTTATTGTGTTGATAAAAATGGCAAGTCTGGCGGTGATGGGCATGTCGGAGGATTTCTCCAGCTGCTCCACGTCAAGGTCAATAAGGCCCTGAGCCTTGCCTTCTCTCATGGCAACGCAGACTATGGACAGGTTGTTGAGCACCGTTTGGGATTTGTATCTCATGATCTCACCAAGGGCGCTGAATCCCGTTGTCTGCATATGCTTGGAAATTTCGGCAATCTCCACGTCTTCATTGCCTCCCCAAAAGAGTTTACGTCCCATACAGTTAAAAATATTCACAACCTGGGGAGCAAAATCTCTCACAAGAAGCCCTGTCTGTTTGGTATGCTCGAAGATCCTTCGGGGATCGCCGTAGGTAAGACGTACCCGGCTGCCCTGAGGAATATTGGAAGACATGACTATACTGCCGTCCGGATTCAGAGACTTGGCATGTCTGATATAATTCGTTGTTTCATCTATCTGCACTTCCCATGGGAATTCCAGAGCATCATAAAAGAAATTTTTGCCCTTGCCGATGTGAAGATAGTGATGGTACACATCGTAGGCGGGCTTGCCATCCAGCTCGTAGACAACAGGACCCTCTGAGCGGGTAACGGTAAGAGGATAACCAATGGCCTTCCAGCCAAACATCCTGTTGGTCTGAATGTGGAAATCTTCGCCGCTGTAAAATACAAAAACGGTGCCGTTTTCGCTGTAATCACAGTCATCAGCAAAAACAAAGGATTTGCATGCAGCGTCTCCGACAGCCACTCCGCCGAAGAGTTCAACCTCCTCGGGAAGCTCATCCAAAAGCATGGAGACTCCCTCCATATCCTGGTAGGAAGCAGCGGTAAGAACCTCAATTCCCTTGAGGTTAGGAATTGCAGCGGCATATTTAAGTAGCGCTGTTTCGTCCATTTTTTTATCATAATAAGGAAGCACCTCAATTCCGGTGCCCGGTTTATCAAATATCATAAGAGACAGTACGATCTCGGTGTCATTCATGCTGCCCTCAAGAATCTCTCCCGTTGCACTGCAGCCTATGACCGGAATATCGGGAGCAGCAGTCCTGAGGATTCCTCTGACAGCATCAGTCTTGACGCGATTATCCGCCAGATCGTAAGGTACATAAATATGAAAAAGAGCGGCCCTCTCATTTGCTGAGAGACTCTCAGTCCACTGTTTTACTGTATTTTCAAGTTTGTCGTTATAAGAAGTCTGTAATAATCTCATTAACATCGCTCCTGATTTTTTTCGTCTGCCGTATATATAATACTACAAAATCCCTGATTTGTTAGAAGTATTGTTTGGAAGCTGATTTGTCTGACAATTTGACATTAGTGTGAATTGGAATATTGTCACCGGTATCGCAGATGGCATTGATCAGTACATGAATTGAATAAAAATGGTCAATTAAGTACTTGAAAAAATCTGCAGGATAATGTATCTTATACGTGTCTGTACAACTGGCGGATAAGTGGGTAACCACATGGGAGTACAGATAATGAAAAGAATTGTCGACCGCCTGGGCAGCCGCTGTAGTGGCTTGCCCAGGCGGTCTTTCTATTATACGGAGGTCACAATGACAGATTTAGTAAAAGAAATCTCAAGCACCACCTACCCTGGCCGAGGAATCGTAATCGGCACAACTCCTGATGGCAAATACGCAGCCTGCGCTTACTTCATCATGGGAAGAAGCGAGAATTCAAGAAACCGCGTATTCGTAGAGGACGGTGAGGGTATCCGCACCCAGGCCCACGATCCTTCCAAGATGGAGGATCCAAGTCTTATCATCTATGCACCTGTCCGCGTCCTTGGTAATTCCACCATCGTAACCAACGGAGATCAGACCGATACTGTTTATGATCTTATGAAGGAGGGCAATACCTTCGAGCAGGCACTCAGAACAAGAGAGTTTGAGCCTGATGCCCCCAACTACACACCCAGAATTTCAGGAATCATGAACGTGGCAGAGGGCAAGTATGATTTTGCTATGTCAATCTTGAAGAGCAATCACGGAGATCCTTCTTCCTGCCAGAGATTCACCTTTACCTATGAGAATCCCAAGGCCGGTGAAGGCTATTTTATCCACACCTATATGGGTGACGGCAATCCACTTCCCAGCTACGAGGGAGAGCCTACTCTTGTAAATATCGATGGTGATATTGATACCTTCACTAACAATGTCTGGAGCGCTCTTAACGCAGACAACAAGGTTTCACTTTTCACAAGATATATTGAGATCGCAACAGGCAAGTATGAGAGCCGCATCATCAACAAGAACGCGTAAAGGAGAATAACCATGAACGAGATCGAACTTAAATATGGCTGCAACCCCAATCAGAAGCCTTCAAGAGTATATATGGAGAATGGAAGTGACCTTCCCATCAAGGTTTTAAACGGAAGACCCGGTTACATCAACCTGCTTGATGCCCTCAACGGATGGCAGCTTGTATCAGAGCTTAAGAAGGCAACAGGCCTTCCCGCAGCAACTTCTTTCAAGCATGTATCACCTGCCGGAGCAGCAGTAGGAACACCTCTTACAGATATCGAGAAGAAGATCTACTGGGTAGAGGACCTTGGAGAGCTCAGCCCCCTGGCTAACGCTTACGCAAGAGCAAGAGGCGCTGACAGAATGTCATCCTTCGGAGATTTCATTTCCCTGTCTGATGTCTGCGACGCAGATACGGCAAGGCTTGTTAAGAGAGAGGTTTCAGACGGAATCATTGCTCCCGGCTACACAGATGAGGCCCTTGAGATCCTCAAGGCCAAGAAGGGCGGCAAATACGCAGTGATCGAGATCGACGAGAACTACGTTCCCGAGGCAGTTGAGAAGAAGCAGGTATTTGGCGTAACCTTCGAGCAGGGACACAACTTCATCGAGATCGGTGAGGACATGCTCACCAACATCGTTACAGACAATAAGGATCTTCCTGAGTCTGCCAAGATCGACCTTATCATTGCACTTATCACACTTAAATATACACAGTCCAACTCAGTATGCTATGTAAAGGGCGGCCAGGCCATCGGTATCGGTGCAGGCCAGCAGTCCAGAATCCACTGCACACGTCTTGCAGGCTCCAAGGCTGACAACTGGTTCCTTCGTCAGGCACCTCAGGTTCTGAACCTTCCTTTCCTTGACAGCATCAAGAGACCTGACCGCGATAATGCCATCGACCTCTACATCGGCGCAGATTACATGGACGTTCTCGCAGAGGGCAAGTGGCAGAATATCTTCAAAGAGAAGCCCCCTGTATTTACAGAGGCAGAGAAGAGAGCATGGCTCGACAAGAACACAGACGTTGCCCTTGGCTCCGACGCTTTCTTCCCCTTCGGTGACAACATCGAGAGAGCCTATAAGAGCGGCGTTAAGTATGTAGCTCAGCCCGGCGGCTCTGTACGTGATGACAACGTCATCGAAGCAGCCAACAGCCACGATATGGTTATGGCATTTACAGGCCTCAGACTGTTCCACCACTGATAGTTTAGGTAATACGCAGCCTATCTCAGTAATAATATTGATCGCAAAATGGACTTTGGTGTCGCACTGGATGCCGGAGTCCATTTTTATACAGCACTATAGATTGTAAAAAAATGACGAGTTATGAACAAAGCGAATAAATATGTAGTTGTGATACCCGGTAGATTCAAATCCGCTGAAAGTATGTGAGACATAAAATTTTATAGTGGTAATTTATGTTAAGGAATCCGTACGCACACCCTTGACAGCACAAGGAATAATTGCTGCGTCGTCACCACCGACGGCGAGGAACTCAGGAACAATCTATTTTTTCTCCGTCGAGGACAGCATTGTAGCAATTATTCTTTGCGCTATCAAGGGCAAGCCGCTTACGCGGTGGCTGTTTTCTTACCTCGGGCTCAGAATCTTGGAACAATCTGGCAGGTCAAACATAGCGAAAACACGCAATATTGCCCTCAATCGAAACTGGCGTGCTTAGAAAATCAGAAGCTAACACGCAGAATCAAACTGTCCTTTCACCTGCGTGCTCCCAGAGGCCTAAAGTTGACGGAATTGTGACAATCTGACACTCATAGATCATAATTTTCCCTCTGCAAGTGCACTTCTCCTGCATATTAGTAATGTCCATATAATGGTGTAAATTTATAAATTAATATTAAAAGAGCCAAAGGCTCACCTTTAGGTATAATTAAATCACCACAATCAAATTAACCGGAGGTATAGCTCAATGGCTCAACTAAATATTACTTTAAACCAGGAAGAAATACTACAGTTACTTTCATCAAATCGTGATGATGCATTTAAAAAGCTTCTACAGGACAGCTTGAACAGCATCCTTCAAGCTGAATCTACAGAACAACTCAAAGCAGAAAAATACGAGCGTTCTGAAGACCGAACTGACAGCCGTAATGGCACCAGAGATCGCCAGTTGATTACTCGTCTTGGTAAGATTGAGTTAGTAGTTCCCAGGCATAGAGATGTTCCATTCAAGTCACTTATATTTGATAATTACCAGAGAAGTGAGGCTGCTCTTGTAGCAAGTATGGCCGAAATGGTGGTTGCCGGTGTATCTACCAGAAAAGTAGCAAAGGTTGTCGAAACATTATGTGGCACTTCCTACTCAAAGTCTATGGTGTCGGAGGTATGCAAGGATCTGGACGTCATTGTTAATGAATTTCGTAACAGACCGCTGACCAATGCATATCCATTTGTCCTTATAGATGCTACTTATTTCAAGGTACGTAATGACCACAGAATCGTATCAAAGGCCTTCATGGTAGCTTACGCCACAAATACTGAAGGCAAGCGTGAAGTCATTGGATTTGACCTGTTTGATAACGAAACAAACAATACATGGTTCATGTTCATCGAGTCACTTAGAAAACGTGGCCTGCACGGAGTGAGAGTCATTACTTCCGATGCTCATCCTGGTATCCTTTATGCAATAAAGAAGGTCTTCTCTGAAGTTCCATGGCAAAGATGTCAAACTCATTTCTCAAGAAATATACTTGATAAAACGCCCAATAAGTATCAAAAAGGGCTCCATTCCGAGTTGCTTGAAATGTATCACGCTTCAACTATCTCAGAGGCAAGAAAGATCCGAGACCGCATAATAGGTGATTACAGTGATGTTGCGCCAGCAGCTATGGAATGTCTAGACACGGGATTCGAAAGTGCAATGACAGTAATGGTATTGCCAGAACGCCTTAGGATCTATCATCGAACATCAAATCACATAGAGCGTCTTAACAGAGAACTAAAGCGCCGCTCAACAGTGATTGGAGTATTCCCTAATGATGCTTCTGTAATAAGAATCATGGGGAGCGTGCTTATGGATGTTCACGAAGCATTTGCTTCAGCAACTACATCTGGTTATCCCAAGAAGCAGCTACAAACAGTAGATGACTACATTCCTCAGCTTAAAGAAATAGCCGTGGAACAGCTGAAACTATTGGCGGCATAGCGCCGATTAGCACCTAAAGGTAATTTACACACAAAAAAGGACTTGACCTGCATATTAAGCTAATTCATACACGTCTGATGCTGTTCACGTATAATCTGCGTGTTTTCCGGCTCCTTTATGGTATCAATATTTTGATAATCATATGAAATACCTGTGAAGTCGCATCTTAATATGCCTTTCAGGAACAAAATCTAGCTGGTAAAGGCTGAAATGTGTTATATACACATACTAAAACAGCATTATCTGGAGTATCAGTATGAATATCATAGGCCATCTAATAAGGTGAGGAGCCAAATAAGCATACTAACTGGTGCAATAATGTAGCTTTCGTATGCCACACACCTGATTCAAATCCGCTTGATTAGCCCCTAAAGCCCTGAATATTGATGTCAAGGGGACCGTGGAATACCGCAGCCGCTTTTTGGCGAGGATATGCCGCGAAAGCCCCTTTATATCAATATCCAGGGTATTTCTATACTTTCAGCGGATTTGAATCTACCGGGTATCACAACTACATACTTGTCGTATTGAATAAGTGAACTGTTCATTGCATCCGATTTTATTTGTAATTTTCTTATCGAAGTGCGACAATAGACATATTCATTTTTACGAAGAAGGTAATCACCATGAAAAAAGAAGAGAAGACCAATGTTATGCGTGTACTTGAGGGCAAAAAGATTCCCTATTCAAGCCACTCATATGAACCGGATGCTACCATGACAGGCGAAGAGATAGCCGGCATTCTTGGGGAAGATGCCGCGCTGGTGTTCAAGACTCTTGTAACCCAGGGTAAGAGCAATACCTACTATGTATTTGTCATTCCCGTCGCAGAAGAGCTTGATCTTAAGAAGGCCGCCAAGGCTGCAGGAGAGAAGTCCATCGCAATGATCAAACAAAAGGATCTCCTGCCTCTTACCGGATATGTTCACGGAGGATGTTCTCCTATAGGCATGAAGAAGCAGTTTCAGACATTCCTTCATGAGACAGCCGCCGATCACGAGCATATATATGTCAGCGCCGGCAAAGTTGGATTTCAGATAGAGCTTGCACCGCAGGATCTGATCGCCGTGGCAGGATGCAAGCTTGCAAATTTAGTTATTGAGGAAGGTATGCTGGGATGAAGGATTATATTTACTGGCATTTGCCGGGCTTTAGTGTGTTCAGGGATCTGAACTACACTGTCATTGAACTGATGAGGGAGTTTCCCAATTCTTTTAACGAAAATTACAGAGTAGGAAGTGTGTACGGCACCTTCCCCGGAGCAATTTGGAACGGTGGCAGAACAGTTCTTGGCTTTTGCCCCAAGAATGAGATAGAGCGCACCATCAAGATGTTCAATTCCAAGCATGTTCCCGTGCGCTTTACCTGGACCAACCCCCTCATTGAGGAGAAGCATTTAAATGACACATTCTGTAACCTCATAATGCGCCTTGCCGATAACGGCGAGAATCAGGTGCTTGTAAATACCGAGGTTCTGGAGAATTATCTGAGAAAAGAGTATCCGGGCTTTAAATTCATTTCATCCACAACCAAGAGAATCACAGATCCGGAGAAGCTGCATGCGGAATTTGAGAAGGATTATTTCATGGTGGTTCTCGACTATGATATGAACCACAACAAAGAGATTCTTGAGAGCTTAAGACCTGTGGCTGACAGAGTGGAGATCCTCTGCGATGAGATCTGTTTCCCCGAGTGCCCCAAGCGCCTAGAGCACTACAGAGATGAGGCCTTAAAGCAATTGGAATTCGAGATCTCAAGGCCCTTCAACTGTCCCAACAGACAGGAAAAGAAATCCTTTGAGGACTGTAAGAACAAGCCTGCCTTTATATCCAAGGAGGAGATGAAGGACTATATCGATATGGGCTTTAGGAACTTTAAGCTGGTGGGAAGAGGACTTCCCCAGGAGCTGGTTCTTGATTCCTATATGTATTACCTTGTTAAGGACGGGGAAGAGGACTTTATCAGAAATCAGATAAATAAGCGTCTTGCCGAGATCAACGCCAAGAAAATGGCGGCAAGAAAGAGATAAAGACTCCGGTAAGAAACAGATATATAAAGAAATAGATACATTAAGAAATAGATACATTAAGAAATAGGAAAAATAGAAATAAATAAAAAGATATATAAGCAAAGTAAAAGGCATCAGATAAATCCTAAAAGGATAAATCTGATGCCTTATTATTCTGTACTAATTTCAGTATCTAACCGGATTACTCCTCTTCGTAAACAGCCATCATAGCATCTACGAGCTTCTCTCTGTACCAGGTGTTGTCGTTTCTGTTAAATACTGCGAACTTCTCGCCTTCCTGATCGAAGTTGCCGTTATCCCACCAGTAACAGGGAATTCCGCTCTTCTTGGCGCGGCTTAGATACTCTGTAACCCAGTTAACAACTTCATCTTCATTGTTCTTGTCAACGGCGCCCATCTCTGTAATAAGAACGGGAACTCCTTTGGCAAGGAAGATTCTGCTGAGGTCTGAGAACACTCCGGTGATATCGCCCTTGTGTGAACCATCCCAGTTATCATAGGGGTTAGCGCTGGGATCCTCATAGGTGAAGGCGTAAGGAGTGTAAGCGTGGATCGCAACTGCAATGTGGTCATCCTCAGGAATCTTAAGAGGAGCGATGGTTGAAATAACATGAGAGCCTGCAACGCTGGTAATAAGAAGCAGACGATACTCGTTGTTTCCGCCGGTGGCTCTTACTGTGTCAACGAAAACCTGATTCAGCGTATCAAGGCACTTTCTTACCTCAGGTGTTCCGCCGTTCCACTCGTTCTGACCGCCCTTAACTCTGGGCTCATTCATTCCCTCGAAAATAAGGTGATAGTCGTAATCCTTGAATTCCTCAGCAATCTGAGTCCAAAGAGCAGCCATCTGCTCGCTTGTTGCATCAACGTGGTCGTTGTCGGGAATTCTCCAGTCCTCTTCGTGATGAGAATCAAGAAGTACATAGAGGTCATCCTCGATACAGTAATCAACTACTTCTTTAACACGTGCCATCCACTCGGGATCAACGGTGTAATCAGGAGCAGGACCCATGTGTCCGCCGAAGGTTACTGGAACTCTGATGCTGTTGAAGCCCTTGGCTGCGACGGCATCGATCATCTCCTTGGTAGTAGCGGGATTACCCCAGCTGGTCTCAGAAGCAAGGCCTGAAGCGCCATAAGCATCCAGAGAGTTACCAAGGTTCCAGCCAATCTCAATCTGAGCTACAAGTTCGGCTGGAGTGATATCTTTCATTTCCTTCTCCTCAATGGGAATATCGGAAGCTGTGTCTTCTGCTACCTCCTCAGTAGTAGCCTCAGCAGCAGCAGCAGGAGCCTCTGTGGCTTCCTCAGCAGCTGTCTCAGTTGTGGCCTTAGCAGCAGGAGCTGCTTCGGTGGCTTCCTGAGTAGCTTCTACGGCCTCCTGATTGTCCTGAGGAATGTTCTGAGCTGCGTCAGAACCGCATCCTGCGAGGCCGGCAAATGCAAGGCTTGTTGCCATACCAACAGCCAACAGTTTCTTAAAATACTTTCTCATAAAAAATTATCCTTTCAAAAATTCAATCGTTGCAAGTGAACAACTACCTGAACCATTATAACGCAGATAAAGTGCATGTATACCATTTATCTCTTCAAAATGACATTCTCTTGCATCCCAGATGTTTGAAGAATCATCTTTTACGATAGTTCCGATAACCTCTCCGCCAAGGCTTGTGGTGACGTCGAAATGTCCCTTGAAATAGCCTCTGGTCTTGATTCTAAGGCCTGTTACATGTTCGTAGTTAAAATATTTGAATCCCACAGCTGTACCGTCAACAATATCCTTGATATAGCTGATTCCGTAGCCTGTATTGTCAAATTCCTGAACGACTCTGGGAGCATCGGGCTCAACATACATCTTGTGTGCTCTGGTAAAGATGTTGCAGGCGATGTAGGAAGGATACTCACCGTATGCTTCAAGAGGGCCGCCGTTAAGTCCGCAGCTGGTGATCTCTGCCTGATCGATGGAGCCGTCCTCATTGATATGGAGCTTCTCTGCGCAGGCCTGCCTGCTGAACCAGGTGCCGTTGGTGTGTCTGTGATAGAAGATATACCACTCATCACCGATCTGTATCATGCTGCCGTGGTTGTTTCCGCCGTAGGCTGAAGGAACCTCGGGAGCCTTGTAGTCTCCGATATGAAGGTCACAGTTGCTGACCAGAACTCCGCCATAGGTAAAAGGTCCTGCGGGCTTGTCTGAGGTTGCGTAGCACAGCTCGTGCATAACCTCTGAGGAATAGATGAAGTAATAGGTGTCATCCTTCTTTCTGATGGATGAAGCCTCGAAGAAGGCGTGTCCCTCATAGCCTGTGCCTGCGCTGTAGATCTTGCCGGGAACCACGATCTCGGGAGCTTTCCTGACTGTGAGCATATCCTTGTCAAGAAGTGTGTACATAGCGCCATGTCTTGATTCGTCGCCGTGTCCGCAGAAGCCTGTATAAAGATGAACTTCATCACCTTCTGTAAGAACACCGGGATCAAACTGAGGCTCATCGCCCTTTTTGTCACCCAGCTTGGTGCCATCTTCATAGTGAACATAACCGTAGAACTCGAAAGGACCATTGGGACAGTCTGAAACTGCAACGGAAACAACACTGATCTTATCAAGTACATAGTAGAGGTAATATCTTCCGTCTGGGCCCTGAGTTACATCAGGAGCGTACAGACACATATGTCCGTCTTCATTAAGAGGATCCTGAGTCTTTCTGTAGATCACGCCTTCGTAGTGCCAGTTGCCAAGGTCATTGACGGGAGCTGACCAGCATACGTAGTCGCCCATGCAGAAGGTCTCTCCGCCGTAGATATCGTGGGAACCGTAGACATATACCCTGTTTCCGAATACATAGGGCTCTCCGTCGGGAACATACTCCCAGTTTGGAAGATAAGGGTTGACTGCCTGCTTCTTGTAATTGTTTCTGATGCCGCCTTCCTTGCGGGGGGAAGCGCCTCTTGAGATGAACTCTATCTCGTTTCTGTCGGAATCGGTATAAGGTGCCCATACAGGAAGTGCGATCTTCTCGCTGCCGCCCTTGTTGGGATCACCGGTCTTGATAAAGTTTGCGAAATAGTCACTCATCTGCCTTGCCAGCTCGAAATGTCTTCCCTCATAGGGACGGTGGCACTTAATCAGGTTATCAAAGAAGAACCACAGGTCGCAGGAGTGGAAGGTACCGGGGTGACTATCGTTGATGACATGGCCATCGGGAGTTGTAAATACATTGCCGTCGCCCGGAATATCGGGATCGAAGCGGTAATAGTAGCAACTCTGATCTGCTCTTTTTTTGGTAGCGTCGTTGAAGGTGCTCTTAACGGACTGTTCAACGGTATTGATGCTGCCCATCATGAACTCATCGGAGGTGTTGCCTGCGATGATGGGAGCCTTGGCACATTTGCCTTCGACAAAAAGCTCAACCGGATCGCCCTTGCAGAAGAAACCGTCTCTTATAGGGAACATACGAGGGTGATCGGAAACAAATTTATCGTAGCCGGCAAGCAGGGACTTGGAATCAATCTCCCTGGCTTCATCAAGGCTCTTCACACCAAGGGAATCAAGGAATGCCTTGCCAAGTTCCTCAGCCTTGGGAAGATCAAGGGGACGGAAAATATCGTCCTTGGGATCAGGAAGTCTGATGATTCCGCTGAGAACCACAGCACCCTTAATTACATCAAAATTGCCTTCGTGAGTGTACTGGTGCATAACGCTGGAACCACCTGCAGACTGACCTGCGATGGTGATCTTCTCCGGGTCTCCGCCGAAGTTTGCGATATTTCTGTATACCCAGTGAAGACCTGCCTTCTGATCAAGGAGACCAAAGTTGGCGGGAGCATCGGGAGATTCTTTTGTAATCTCGGGATGAGCCATGAAGCCAAAGCAGTTAAGTCTGTATGCGACACTGACTACAACCACACCTTTTTTGGCAAGAGCTTCTCCGTTAAACTCCATTTCGGCTGTATAGCCCCACTGGAAGCCGCCTCCGAAGAACCATACGAGTACAGGAAGCTTCTCATAGGCTGCCTTGGCCGGAGTCCATACATTGAGGTAGAGACAGTCTTCACTCATGGGAATATCGGCATCCACATGCCATTCTCTGCAGTAGATATCTGTACCCATTCCCGGTGTGTTCTGATAGGAGATGGGGCCGAACTCATGGCATAATCTTACGCCTTCCCAGCTTTCTGCGGGCTGAGGCGCTCTCCATCTGTTCTTGCCCACCGGAGGAGCAGCAAAGGGGATGCCCAGATAAGCAGTGATGCGCGGATTGCTACCGGGGAGTCCGCTGACTTTTCCGTTTTCGGTATTAGTTGTTCTAAGCATATTTTTTCTCCAATACATTTTATTAACGAAATTGTTATTTTTTCATATTTAAATTTATAGTCTACAAAAGAAATGAGTCTATTCACATATTGCGGGTGGATGGGCAACACTTGCGAAGTTGCGGGTTTTGGCAATTACTGCGGTGAAATGAGCAACATTTCGGTGGATGAAAAATTACAAAATCAAATATTATTTTTATCACAGGAGAGATAAAACGGTGACTACACATTTCCAAAACAAAACAACTTTTAAACACAAACAACCTCTAATAATAATCTTGCGTTTGGTCGCCGTTTCTTTTTTCCTGACTGCCTGTGCTTCGGGGGCTGCTCCAAACACAGTGTCTGAGGACAGCACCGGCAGCAATGCAGTAGAGCAACAAGAAACAGATGAAAATGGAGATTTAACAGACATGGACACAAAAGCCCTGAATATCAGTGAAGTATTCGACAACCTCAAACCGGAGCAGAGCCTCAAGGGAATAACGGATCACAACCCCGTTATGGTTCAGCGTTTTGGTGCAGACCCTTACGCTCTTGTATACGATGGAAGAGTATACATCTATATGACCGGTGACAAGCCTTCTTATAATGCAGACGGAACAGTCAAGGAGAATACCTATGGTAATATCAACACCATCAATGTTATTTCCTCCGATGACCTTGTGAACTGGACAGACCACGGAACTATTTATGCTTCAGGTCTTACAGGTGCTTCAACCTGGGGCAAGAACTCCTGGGCACCTGCAGCAGCTTACAAGAATATAGACGGCAAGGACAAGTTCTTCTTATACTTTGCCAACAACGGCAACGGAATTGCTGTTCTGACAGCAGATTCACCGGTGGGACCCTTTACCGATCCCATTAACAAGCCTCTTATTTCCAGAGAGACTCCTACCTGCGCAGAGGTAACATGGCTCTTTGACCCCGCAGTTCTTATGGACGCCGACAAAAGAGCATACATCTACTTCGGTGGCGGTATCCCTTCTCCCGAGGCAGCATCCAATCCCGGAACAGCAAGAGTTTGCGAGCTTGGCGATGATATGATCAGCCTCAAGGGAGATCCCAAGCCTATAGAGAATGTTTCCTATTTATTTGAGGATTCAGGAATCAACAAGATTGACGGTACCTATTATTATTCCTATTGCACCAACTTTAATGTAACACCTGAGGCTGCCAAGGAGAACGGTTTTGAATCCGGCGAGATCATGACCATGAAGTCCGATTCACCCATGGGACCTTTCACAGCCTGCAACCCTGTCCTTAAGAATCCTGAGAGATTCTTTGGAGTAGGCGGTAACAATCACCACTGCATGTTCGAATTTGAGGGACAGTGGTACATCACCTATCATGCAAGAATGCTTGAGAAAAAGATGGGAATTGACGGAGGCTACCGCAGCACTCATATCGACAAGCTTGTGATAGATGAGAATAACGCTCCTTCAGTGAGCACAGGGACCAAAGAGGGCGTTAAGCAGCTTAAGAGCTTTGATCCTTATACAGAGACCAAGGCAGTAACAATGTCCAATGAATCAGGCGTTACAACCAAACAGTTTGGCGATGAGGCCAAGAAGTATGGCTCAGGAGATATGATAGTAGCAGATATGCTTCCCGGCAGCTGGATCAGTGTCAGCGGAGCAGACTTCGGAGAAGACGGAGCAGCAGAAGTTGAAGTTAAGGCTCTGTCAGAAGGCGCCGGAGCAATCAAGATCTGTCTCGACACTCCCGCTTCAGAGGCTGCGGGATATGTGGATGTCAGCGGCGCAGATGCAGATGAGCTTACAACCATCACCGCATCACTGGACAAAAAAATAACCGGAGAACACGCAGTATTCTTTGTATTCTCCGGAGATCCGTTCAGATTATACAGTTGGAAATTCAATAAATGATAAAGATTTAAATCTTTTCCGATACATCGCCCTTTTCTTTGCCTAAACCGCCGGAGAAAAGGGTTCTGTATTCACCGGGGGTGCAGCCCTTCTTGAGTTTGAAGGTGCGGTTGAAAGTAGAGATACTTGAGAAACCTGCCTGAAGAGCGATGTCAGTAATTGACAGGTCATCCCTGGTGAGCAGTATCTCGGTTGCCTTGATACGTCTTCCGATGAGGTAATCGTAGAAGGTACAGTTCATATACTCCTTGAACAAACGGGAGAAATGGAACTTGGAGAAACCGCTGAAGGCAGCAGCATCATCCAGAGTGATGTCATTGGCGTAGTTCTCATCGATATAGTCGATGGCGTTATTCAGACGATCGAAATACTCACGTCTCTTAACCGGAGTTGAATCAGTGAAGAGCTGCATTCTGTTGAGATTGAATCTGGACAGGATGGTCATGATCTGGAACAGATGTGAGTAGATCGAGAACTCATAGAACTCGGTCTTCTGGAAATACTCATTCCAGATCTGTGAGAACAGATCATACACTTCATTATATACAGGTGCAAAGGTGTCGGGGGTTATATGAATGCAATCCTTCAGCATTGTGATAAGTCCCGAGTAGCCTCTTACATTGGAGAAAAAGTCAATATCGAAAAGGCATACATAACGCTGACCGGACTTGGGTGCATGAAGTGCATGTGATTTTCTCGGAGGGATAAAGAAGATATCTCCCGGCATTACTCTGTGGGGCTCCCCGTCCACATCAATATCGTAGTAGTTCTCAATAGGAACAATGATCTCAAGGGCATTGTGCCAGTGCGTGGGATAATCCACGTTCAGCTCGTTGTACCATATTCTGATGGAACTGTCCTTGGGGAAAATGGAATTCTCTTTGGTCCCTTCAAGAGAACGACTCTCATAATCGGTATTTTGCTGGTAATAATCCAGACTTACGCCTTCATTTCTTAGAATCATACCTTTGTTCCTCCCTGCCATGAAATATTGCCATAGGAATATACTTCATAACATAAAAAAGCAATATATAATTACGTATTATGGCATTGCTTCATCTTAACAACATCTCTAGGTAAATCGCAAAAACACTGGATTTCTTTATGCGTTTTGTACGCATATCTTAGCACTTTAATCCCTATTCTTCTTCTCAAATATTGCTATTCTTTTTCACATCGTGCTTATTTTACCTAAAAGCATACTACAAAATTATTTCTGATTTGTCAAATGTGCACAAAAATGACATCTCTTTTTTCTATCTGCCATCGCAATATCTGAATACCATAAGGCAAAATTTGGTAGGCGACAAGGCTCCCAAGCCGATATCCTTTATAGTGCAGGTTGTAATAGCCTGTAGCAAATATTGAGAAGCAATAAATGGGGAGGACTTACTCTTGCATACCACAGTAAAGAAAATCATTGCAGTAGTTTTATCCATAACAGTTATCGGTGGGGTCTTCGTGGTGCTATCCGGACGGGATGTGAAAGACTTCCATGATAAATACAAGGACACCGACCTGACGGTGGATGTCCAGGGTATGGAACGAGTCGGTACTTATAATAAGTATCTTGCCCAGTACAAGGATGCTGGCAAGCCTTCAACGGACATCGACATACAGCTCGATGACTACCAGGCAGAGGGTACTGTTAAAAAAGAAGCCGACGGATTATTTACAGATACGGGATCTCTGGTTACCTGGAAGGTCAATGTTCCGGAGGCGGGCTTCTACAGACTCTATATGGAATACCTGATTCCGGAGTCAAGAGGAGTTGCCGCAGAGAGATCCGTTCTCATTAACGGAGAGCTTCCTTTTGAAGGAGCAAGAAACATCGCCTTCACGAGAATGTGGATGGACGGCGGTGAGGTCAAGGTTGATAACCAGGGCAACGAGATAAGACCCAGACAGGTTGAGTACTTTGACAAGCAGTCAGCTTACTTCAAGGACAGCATGGGATATGTAGCAGATCCTTACATGTTCTATTTTGAAAAAGGAGAGAATGAACTTTCCTTAAGAGCAGACAACGAGCCCATGATTCTTTCCAAACTTACGGTTAAGGGAATTAAAGAGGCACCTACATATGAGGAATACCTTGCTTCACAGACAGGAACAGACAGCCAGGAAGCAACGACATATCAGCAGGTGGTACAGGGCGAGGATTCAACCCTTAGATCAGAATCCTCCCTTTATGCTAAATATGATCGATCCTCGCCGACCACCCTTCCTAACAGCGTAACCAACACAGTACTGAACTATGTTGGTGGTGAAAGCTGGAGAAGTTCAGGTCAGTGGATCGAGTGGAACTTCGAAGTTCCCGCAGACGGTTTCTACAATATTATGATCAAGGGCCGCCAGAACTACGCAAGAGGATCTGTTTCAAACAGATGCGTGACAATCGATGGAGAGGTTCCTTTCAAGGGACTTGAAGAGATATCTTTCTCTTATTCAAATGATTGGGATTGCCTCGATCTTGCAGATGAGACAGGAACACCTTACAAGTTCTACCTTACCAAGGGTCAGCACACAATAAGACTTGAGGCAACTCTCGGAGGTATGGGTGCTATCCTTGAGGAGATGGAGGATTCAACCTTCAGACTCAATCAGATTTATCGTAGAATCCTTGTTTACACCGGAGCAAGCCCTGACGTATACAGAGATTACCATATCGAGACTACATATCCCGAGATCATGGAAGCCATGGAACTGGAAGCCAAGAAGCTCTATAAGATAGTAGATGACATGGTTGCTTATTCCGGACAGATGGCTGATAACATTGCAACAGCTCAGACAATTGCTCAGCAGCTTGAGAGATTCTGTGCTAAGCCTCAGAAGATAACAACAGAGTTTACTACTTTTAAAGATAACATCACATCACTTGGCACAGCATCACTTAAAATGAGTGAGACCAAGCTTGATATCGACTACCTGGTTATTTCAGGTACAGGTGTAACACCCAAGAAGGACAAGGCCAACTTCTTTACCAAGGCCGCTCATGAGATCAAGTCCTTCGTTGCATCCTTCTTCGTAGACTACAACTCAGTCGGAGATGTATATGACGAGAAGGGCAGTGATAAGGTAGTTAAGGTTTGGGTACTGACCGGACGTGATCAGGGAACAATCCTTAAGACAATGGTAGATGATGACTTCACTACTTCAACAGGAGTCAAGGTCAACGTTGAGATCGTTGATCCCGGTGCACTTCTTAATGCGGTTCTTGCAGGAAGAGGACCTAACGTAGTTCTTTCCGTAGGTGCCGACCAGCCTGTAAACTATGCGCTCCGTGGCGCAGCTGAGGATATCACTCAGTTCGATGGTTGGGAAGAAGTAATGAGCCATTACTCAGAGAGCTCCTATGAGCAGTACAGACTCGACGGACACATCTACGGTGTTCCCGAGACACAGACCTTCAACGTTATGTTCTATAGAAAAGACATTCTTGAAGAGATGGAGCTTGAGATTCCCAATACCTGGAAGGAACTGATCGAGATGCTTCCCACAATTCAGGGAAACAACCTTTCAATCGGTATTCCTACAGCAGCAGGAAGCAGCGGTGCTACCGCAGCAGCAACATCAGTAATGTCCAACACCCCGGACCTTTCAATGTACTTCTCACTCCTGTATCAGTACGGCGGAGATATGTACAACGAGGACGGCACCAAGACCACAGTTAACACAGAGGCCGGTGTTGCAGCATTCGATGATTACGTAAGATACTTCAATGACTATGGTATTCCTACTGTTTACGATTTCGTCAGCAGATTCCGTTCAGGAGAGATGCCAATAGGAATTGCACCATACTCAACATATAACACACTTATGGTATCCGCACCTGAGATCAGGGGACTTTGGGACTTCACTCTTATTCCCGGAACCTACAGAACGGATGAGAGCGGCAAGACATACCTCGACAGATCAGACTTCATCACAGGAAGCGCAACAATGATGATCGCAACAGAGGATGAAGAACTCAAGCAGAACTCCTGGGAGTTCATGAAGTGGTGGGCTACCGCGGATACACAGGTAAGATTTGGTCGTGAGATCGAGGCCCTTCTTGGATCATCTGCAAGATATGCTACAGCAAACAGAGACGCATTCTCAAATCTGTCCTGGAGTACAGATGACATTGCGGTTCTGAATGAACAGTGGGATTCAACAGTAGGTATCAGAGAAGTTCCCGGTGGATACTTCACAGGCCGTCATATTTCAAACGCTATAAGAAAGGTAATCAATTCCAAGACTGATTCACGAGAAACAATCATTGATTACTCGATTCTGATAGATGAAGAGATTAAGAAGAAACGAATCGAATTTGGTATGCCGGTTGATTAAAGATACAGGAGAGCTAATGAGATGAAGGAATATCTGCAGAAATACTTAACGCTGCGTAAGCACAATTTTAACGTGGCCCTGAAGAAAGCAAAGAACAGAAAAATGTGCTACATCTTCCTGGCACCGTACGCAATACTCTTTACAATGTTTTTTGTGTTCCCTGTAGTAGCATCTATCTATTACAGCTTCACATATTACAACATCCTTGAACCTCCTCGGTTTATAGGATTACAGAATTATATCTCCCTGGTGCTCCAGGATGATATCTTTCTGATAGGCGTGAAAAATACATTGATGATAGCGCTGATAACAGGTCCTCTGGGATACATTTTATCCTTCCTGTTTGCCTGGCTTATCAACGAGCTGCCAAGGTGGATCAGAAGTATCGCTGTCATCGTGTTTTACGCCCCTTCCATTGCAGGTAACTGTTATGTAATCTTCTCGGTATTCTTCCGAGGCGATGCATACGGATATGTAAATGCGTTCCTGATGAGTATCGGTCTCATCGATGCACCTAAGCTTTGGCTCATCGATCCCACATACATGCTTCCAATTTGTATGGTAGTTATCCTTTGGATGAGTATGGGATCCGGATTCCTTTCCTTCGTAGCCGGACTTCAGGGCGTAGACAGATCACAGTTTGAGGCCGGATACATGGACGGTATCAAGAACAGATGGCAGGAGCTCTGGTACATAACTCTTCCCAGCATGAAGCCTATGCTTATGTTCGGTGCGGTTATGACAATTACATCATCCTTTGGTGTGGCTGATGTAACAATGGCTCTTTGCGGATATCCCAGTACGGATTATGCAGCACGTACCATCGTAACACACTTGTTTGACTACGGTTATTCAAGATTTGAAATGGGTTACGCCTGTGCAATAGCTACAATCCTGTTCCTGATGATGATACTTTGCAACAAGGCAATTCAAAGTCTGTTAAGGAGAGTTGGTACGTGATATGAGTAAGCTGATTAAAAAAAGAAAGCCAAACAGGTCAATAGGCGGAGACATAGCTCTTTACATTTTCCTTTTGCTGGTTGCCTTCGTTATGGCATTCCCAATTATTTATGCAGTAAGTAGTGCACTTAAACCACTTGATGAATTGTTCAAGTTCCCGCCCAGGATCTTCGCACAGCATCCTACACTTGATAACTTCTCGGATCTGTTCGTAACAATGGGTAAGTCCTGGGTAACCTTTACAAGATATCTTTTCAACACAGTATTCATTACCTTCTGTGGTACGGCGGGACATCTTATCATTGCTTCCATGGCAGCTTTCGTGCTTGCGAAGTATGAGTTCCCCGGAGGAAAGACCTTCTTCAAAATTGTAACGGTAGCCATGATGTTCACCGGTTGGGTAACAGCTATTCCCAACTACCTGATTCTCAACAAACTTGGTTGGATCGATACCTACTGGTCAATCATCATTCCCGCTTTTGCTTCACCTATGGGACTGTTCCTTATGAAGCAGTTCATGGAAGGACTTCCTACTTCACTTATTGAAGCAGCCAAGATCGACGGAGCAAATGAGTGGAAAGTATTCTATGACATCGTTATGCCAAACGTTAAGCCTGCATGGATGACACTTATCATCTTCTCAGTACAGGGACTTTGGAATAACAAAGCTTCTACATACATTTATTCAGAAGAAAGAAAGACTCTCGTATATGCCCTTCAGCAGATTCAGTCAGGCGGAATCGCAAGAACCGGACAGGGAGCGGCAGTACTTGTAGTAGTAATGATAGTACCTATTCTTATATTTGTATTTTCAGAGAGCCAGATTCTGGAGACCATGGCAAGTTCAGGTCTTAAGGACTAATTTGAAAGGTGTTGAAGCGATATGCGTAAGAAAAATATGTTTTTAAAGACCGGAATGGCAATACTTGCGTTGGCAACTGCATTTCTTCAGCCGCTTCAGGTATCTGCCAGTGGCAGTGACGGTGGTTATACCTATAACTACGATTACTGGGGAGATTACAAGGACAGCGCAGACTTCTATACAGTCTGCAAGGTATTTACTTCCTCAGATCTGGGGCTTGATGTCAAACTCAAGAATCCTCAGGGACTATTTGTGGAAGGCAATCACATCTATCTGTGTGACAGTGGTAACAACAGAATAATCGAGCTTGAGAGGGTTTCTCCGGAAAAGCTTGAGGTTGTAAAGATAATCGATTCCTTCAAAGGCGGTTCGGGGCCCAATACTTTCAATAACCCCACCGATGTTGCAATATCCGAAGACGGCAACATATTCGTAGCCGATCAGGGCAATGCAAGAGTACTTAAGCTTGACAAGGATCTTAACTATCTTCTTGAGTTTGTTAAGCCTACGGACAACACACTTGATCCCAAGCTTGTATTCCAGCCCACCAAGCTGGCAGTTGATACAGCTGAACGTGTTTACTGTATAGCAACCGGTATCAACAAGGGTCTTATAAAATACGAGAATGACACAGCATTCTCAGGATTTGTAGGAGCTACACCGGTTACCTTCAACTGGACAGATTACATTTGGAAGAAACTCGCTTCTCAAGAGCAGAGAGCCAAGATGGAATCCTTCGTTCCCACTGAGTATGAGAACATCTACATGGACTATGAAGGCTTTATCTACGCAACAAGAGCTCTTACCGATGACTCCAAGAAGACAGAGAATGCAGTCAGAAAGCTGAACCTTATGGGTAACGACATCCTGGTTAAAAACGGCGACTGGCCGGTACAGGGTGATCTCTACTGGGGTTCCGGCGGTGGATATGAAGGACCTTCAGTCCTCACTGACGTAACTGTAATGGACAATGACATCTATGCCTGCCTCGACAGAAACAGAGGAAGAGTATTCGGCTATGATGACCAGGGACGTCTGGTATTTGCCTATGGCGGTAACGGTAACATGGATGGATATTTCAGAAGACCTTCCGCTATCGAGCACATCGGCCACGAGCTTTATGTTCTGGACAGCTTGGATTGTTCAATAACAGCCTTTGTTCCAACAGAGTTCGGTAATCTTGTTTACACAGCTATCGAAGATTTCGACAAGGGTAAATATGAATCTTCAGGAGCTGCATGGCAGGAAGTTATGAACCAGAATGGTAACTACGACCTGGCTTACATCGGAATCGGACGAGCACTCCTTCGTCAGGAGAAGTACAAGGAGGCTATGGAATACTTCGAACTTAAGTATGACGCCGAGAACTATTCCAAGGCATACAAGCAGTACAGAAAGATCTGGGTTGAAGATCACATAGGCTGGATAGTAGCAGTTATCCTAGTATTATTCCTTGTTCCACTTGGAATTGGAAAGGTAAAAGCACTTCGCTACGAGATTGATACAGCAGATATCTTTGTAGCAGGCAGGAACGGGTGATGAATATGATAGCAAATACAAAGACAATTGATAATCCAAGAGAGAAATACATTGATTCCCTGAAATTTGCCCTCTATTGCATTACTCATCCGCTTGATGGTTTCTGGGATCTTACACATGAAAAAAGAGGCACAATGGCAGCTGCCAATACGATTCTTTTCCTTACACTTCTGATTCGTATCCTGAAGCTGCGTTACACAAGTTTTATTATGATCCAGGTGTATTGGGAAGACCTTAACATCTTCCTGTATCTGGCAAGTATCCTATTCCCCCTTGCACTTTGGGTAGTAGGTAACTGGGGACTTACAACACTGTTTGATGGAAAAGGAAGACTTGGACAGGTATATATGGCTACCTGCTATGCACTTACACCTTATCCGCTTATCCAGTTCCCGCTTATGATTTTCAGTAATTTTGTTACTGTCAACGAAGCTGAGTTTTACAGCGTAGTAAGTGCTCTGTCACTGGTATGGTGTGCGCTTCTTGTAATCGCAGCCATGGGACAGATCCACGAATACTCTGCAGGAAAGAACCTACTTTTTACAGTTGCTACATTGTTTTCTATGCTAGTCATGATCTTTATTCTTATGATCTTCTTTAGCATGATTTCACAGGGAATCGCATACTTCATTTCCCTGGGCAAAGAATTGATGTTCCGAATGTAGGATGAGGGGTGACGGACTTGAAAACAGATAAGAACAAAAAGATGGATGAAATAAAAAAGAAAATATTGCAGGGATTCCTGAAGCTTCTGCCTTCGATCCTTATCCTTTGTATCATAGTCGGCGGTGTTGCCTATATCGTTAACACAACGGCTCCTACAGAGGAAAAAACAATTGTTGCTCCCTATGCTTTTGATGGCAGAGAGGACAACGTGGTAATCGATAACGGACAGCTGAAGCTTACCATGGATCCCAAGACTACCGAGTTCTCACTGGAAGTTAAGGACAGCGGCAAGGTTTGGTACTCCAATCCTCAGAAAGCTGCAGAGGATGCAGCAGCTCTGGATGACCAGAAGCTCTTCCTTCAGTCTCCGCTGGTTATGTCTTATTCCATTACACAGGGACTTGAGACAACCTATAACTCCTTTGGATTCTCTGCACAGAACGGTATATATGAGATCGTTCCCGGAGACAATGAGATCAGAGTTAACTATTCACTGGGAAGTGTTCAGAAGGAATTCACCATTCCTCCGGTAATCACCAAGGAAAGATTTGAAGAATACCTTGGCAAGATGGAGAAAAAGGAAGCCGATCTGATCAAGCAGTACTACAAAAAGTACGATATCAACAAGCTTACTCCCAAGGATAATAAGGATGAACTTCTTGCAAACTATCCTATTATCGAGACCAATGTTATCTACGTTCTCAGAACAGCGACCAAGGATAACGTTAGAAAGACAATCCAGGACAAGTTTGAAGCAGCAGGATATACCTATGATGATTATCTTGCAGATAAGGAACTTGATCTTTCAACAAACGCATCAGAGACGCCCGTCTTCAATGTAAGCGTTATTTACAAGCTTGAGGGCAAGGACCTGGTGGTTGAGGTTCCTTTCAAGGATCTTGAGTTTGATAAGGAAACACCTATTTATACAATCACACCTCTTCCTTATTTCGGAGCTGGTGGTCCTGAGGATGAAGGCTTTATGCTGGTTCCCGAGGGAGGCGGAGCACTTATCAACTTTAACAACGGCAAGACCTCACAGTCCAGTTATTACACCAATGTATACGGCTGGGATATGTGTGTAACAAGAGATGCAGTGGTACACAACACAAGAGCTTATTACGGAGTATACGGTGTATCTGAAGGAAATGATTCCTTCATCTGTACTCTTGAGAACGGCAGAGCCTATGCAGCTATTCAGGCCGACATTGCCGGCAAGAACCACTCTTACAACTTTGTAAATGCCAAGTACAGCATCTGTCAGAGAGAGAAATATGACGTAGGTGATATCGCCAACAGTGATATTTACGAATATGATCTTAACCTCCCTGAGGATGAAGTTCTTTCACAGAGATATACCTTCGTTAATTCCGGAAGCTATGTAGACATGGCCAAGACCTACAGCACATATCTTCAGAAGGAATATGCAGGATACCTTGATCTTGTAAATGATACAAGCACTCCTGTAGCCATCGAACTGGTTGGAGCCATCGATAAGGTTAAACAGATCGTTGGTATCCCTGTAAAGAGACCTCTCAAGCTTACAAGCTACAAGGAAGCTCAGGGCATTATAGATGAGCTCACCGCATCCGGAGTAAGCAACATGAACGTCAAGATGACCGGTTGGTGCAACGGCGGTGTAGAGCAGAAGGTTCTTTCAAAGACCAAGACAGTCGGAGCTCTCGGAAGCGGCAAAGATCTCAGCAATATGGTTTCTGAGGTTCAGGCAAACGGCAATACAGTTTATCTCAACGGTATAACGCAGTATGCATATGATAGCGATCTTCTGGATGGATTCTTCTCATACAGAGATGCAGCCAAGCTTATCAGTAAGCAGAGAGCAGAGCTCTTTGAATACAGCCATGTAACCTATGCTCAGAGAGAAAATGCAGACCTTAGCTATTATCTTCTTCATACAGATTTGGCTAACAAGTATGCGAACAATCTTGTAAAAGCAGCAAATAAGTATGGCGCAGGTGCTTCTTTCCAGGATCTTGGTGAGGACCTCTCATCAGATTTCTACAGAAAGAATCCTAACAGCAGAGAAGCAGTTCTGAACAAACAGGTTGAGCTCCTTAAGGGCTACAACGACAACGGAACTCCTCTTATGATCAACATGGGTAACGATTATGCAATTCCTTTTGCAAAGATGGTTACCAACATGGACCTCAGAGGTTCCGAATATACAATACTTGATGAATGTGTTCCTTTCTTCCAGCTGGCAGTTCACGGAAGAGTAGATTACACAGGAGAGCCCATCAACATCAACGGTAATCCTGAGAACGAAGTACTCTATGCAGCTGAATACGGCGCAGGTCTTCAGTTCACATTCATGGAAGAATCTTCCTTCGCAACACAGAAGACTCTTTACACAGATTATTACGGATCACATTTCGATTCCTGGAAGGAAAAGATGCTGGAGATCTACAACAGATACAATTCTGAACTGGGGCACACCTTCAATCAGGAAATGACAGGACATGATAACCTTACAGGTGATGTTTCCTGCACCGAATATGCTGATGGAACCAAGGTTTACGTCAACTATGGATACGCAGATTACACAGTAAACGGCGTAGATGTTCCTGCAAGAGATTATGTAGTAACAAGATAAGGAAAGGCAAAGTTATGAGTAAACAGAAAAACAAATTAGCCGGGCTTCAGAAGCGTAAGGCTATATCGGGATATTTATTCATATCCCCCTTCATAATCGGATTTTTGGTCTTCATGATCAAACCACTTTTTGAGTCTTGCTACATGAGCTTTTGTGAGGTTAACCTTGCAGCAGGAAAAGTTACCAAGACTCTCAACGGAATAACCAATTACATCTTCGCTTTCAGAGTAGATCCTGAGTTTAACAGGCTACTCTGGGAGGAAGTTTCCAGAATGATCGTTTATTCACTGGCTATTATCGTATTTAGTTTCTTTGTGGCTCTGATACTTAATCAGAAGTTCCACGGAAGAGCACTCGTAAGAGCGATTTTCTTCCTGCCGGTTATCCTTTCATCAGGTGTAATCGTAGGACTTGAGTCAAATAACCAGCTTATGGCTCAGCTGGCACAGACAATCGAGCAGTCAACGGGAAATGTAAGTATTACAGGTGCCCTTGAGAGTATTCTCAGAACTGCCGGTGTAGGTGTAAGAGCCTATGAGAAGGTCTTCGAAGTAATTGATAACATCTACGATGTTGCACTTGCTTCAGGTATTCAGATCATCATCTTCCTCTCAGGTCTCCAGACAATTTCCTCCAGCATGTACGAAGCTGCGGATATTGAGGGATGTACCAAGTGGGAGAGCCTGTGGAAGATCACCTTCCCTATGATCAGCTCACTTTTCCTTGTTAACTGGGTATATACAGTAGTTGATTTCTGTATGAGATCCGATAACGCGGTAATTGAGAAGATTCAGACAGTTATGATCGATCAGCAGCAGTACGGTAATGCATCTGCAATGTCATGGGTTTACTTCCTGTTAGTACTTGCTTTTGTAGGTGTTACATCATTTTTCATTTCAAAGAGGGTTTATTACTATGACTAAGACGGAGAATAAAGCAGGATATGCAAAACAGAGTTTTTGGGAAAGAAACAAACTCTCCGGCGGTTATCTCCTGCAGAAAGTAATAACAGAAAGAGCGGTCAGCATTATAAGATTCATTCTTTTATTCGGAATGTGCTTCCTGATCCTTAAGCCTATTTTCAACAAGATTTCAGTCAGCTTCATGACTGAGAAGGACCTGTACAATCCTATCGTTATCTCCATCCCGGAGCATTTCACGACAGGTAACTACAGACTTGCAGCTGAGCTTATGAACTACAAAACAGCTGTGCTTAATTCACTTCTTATTGCACTTACCGTTGCTGCACTTCAGATTGCGGTATGTACACTGGTTGGATACGGATTCGCAAGATTTGAATTTCCGCTCAAGAAATTCTGGTTTGCAATGGTCATCCTTGTAATCCTGATTCCTCCGCAGACAATCGCCAGCTCACTGCACCTTCACTTCAGATTCTTTGATATTTTGGGAATCTTCAAGCTGTTAACAGGTGATTCGATTAACCTTCGAGGCTCCAAGCTTCCTTATTACCTTATGAGTGCAGGATGTATGGGACTTAAGAACGGATTGTACATTTACATGATCCGTCAGTACTTCAGAAACATCCCCGGTGACCTTGAAGAAGCAGCTTACGTTGACGGATGCGGAACACTTAAGACTTTCATAAGGATCATGCTTCCTCAGGCTAAGCCCATCATCACTTCCTGTTTCCTGTTTGCCTTTGTATGGCAGTGGACAGACGGATTCTATTCCAGAATGTTCCTTGGAAACACCAAGCTTGTAAGTACCGGACTTTCCAGAATTGTAGACAGTCTCGGTGCATACATCCAGAGAATCAACGGAGTTAAGACAACAATTTCAGTTGCTTATTCCAACTGTATTCTTGCAACCGGAACACTTATGATCATCGTTCCCCTGATCGTTCTCTACCTCTTCGCACAGCGTTCCTTCGTAGAGAGTATTTCAGCAACAGGTATCAAGATGTGAGCGATATAGGGACTCAAGGTCAAGCGCAGTTTGTGCTTGCACGAAACTGTGCTTGACTTTGAGGACCGAACGTACATGAGGAAGTAGCGCGGTAGTGCGGATTCCGAATGGACGTAGCGGTTCGACAGCGTAAGCGGAGAAGCGCGGATATCGCGAACATAGTAGAGGGCATCACCTGATTTCCTTTATTTTATCGATAACTTTTCGGGTAGCCAATTCGCATTATTGTACAAAACCACCAAATTTTCATCACAAAAACCTACCGATAATAGCAACATTTGGTGGCACATAGCAAAAAATGATTATCAAGATAATGTAAAAAAACATATAATAAAAATATATGTTTTTATATATCCCATGTGGGGGTACAACTTAAAAGGAGGATTTAAGTATGAGAAAGTCTTTAACAACAAAGACAACAGCCGCTATTATGGCGGCAGCTACACTTGTTAGCATGACAGCCTGCGGTGACAACACAAACGGCGGTGCTACAACAGAGACACCTGCAGACACAACTGCAACTGAGGCACCTGCAGCAGAGACACCTGCAGCAGAGGCTACAACAGAGGCAGCTGCTGAGGAAGCTCCATCTGACGAGTATGATCCTTATCAGATCATCACTGATGATTCAGGCAACCCTGTAGACCTTGGCGGAATGGAAATCGTTATCCGTGACTGGTGGTCAGGCGATGAGGCAGAGCCTCAGAACGAGTATGAGGAAGCTCTTAAGGATTACAGAGATTGGATCCAGGAGACCTACAACTTCACTCTTAAGCAGACAGCTATGTCTGACTGGGGTTCAACACCTACAGATTTCGTAGATTACGCTACAACAGGCGGCGACGAGAACTATATATTCATCCTTCGTGATGATCCGGCTATCACATCCGCTATGGCTAACGGCCTTATGTATGACCTTTCAACTCTGGATTGCCTTGACTTCAACGATGTTAAGTTCCAGAGAAACCTTCTTCACAAGCAGTATTCTAAGGGAGACAGCATCTACGCTATGTTCGCCGGCTATTCAGAGGCACGTACAGGTGTATACTTCAACAAGAGACTTCTTACAGAAGCAGGAATCGATCCTGAGTCAGTTTACGATATGCAGGCTGACGGAACATGGACATGGGATAAGTTCGAAGAGCTTATGAGCAAGGTTCAGCAGGATAAGGACAACGATGGTACAATCGATGTTTACGGTCTTACACTTAACGAAGGTAACATGACAACAGCTGCTGTATTCTCAAACGGCGGTTCTTACATCGACAAGGATGCAAACGGAAACTTCGTATACAACCTTGAGTCACCCGAGACCCTTGAGGCTCTTGAGTGGACAGTTAAGATCTTTGATACATATGATGCAGAAGTAGCTAACCCTGAGGGTGCTGAGTGGGATTACTACAAAGAGCAGTTCATCAACGGTCAGGCAGCATTCATGGTAGAAGATGAGTATGCAGGTTGCCCTGGTAACTTCCTTGAGGATATGCAGGATGAGATCGGATTCGTAATGTTCCCTAAGGGACCTAAGATGAACGATTACATCAACGTTTGGTCAAACAACCCTGCTGCTATCCCTGGATGCTATGATGCAGACAAGGCTTGGAAGATCGCATTTGCTTGGAATCTCTGGACACAGGCTCCTTCAGCTGAGTACCTTGACTACAACGGATACCTTTCAACAGCACGTAACGGTAAGTTCGATGAGAGAGCTGTTGATGAGACTATCACAATGATGACAGAGAAGGGTACTGTTGCTTACCATGGAATGGTTCCTAACCTCAACCTTGGTTCAGACTTCGTATGGAACATTGGACCTGGCGCTGTTGTATCAGAGCAGGTTGAAGCTATCCGTGATACATGGAAGTCTTATGTAGATGAGGCTAACAAATAATTAGCACAGACTACAGATAAGCATTTAGCTTAATGCCGGTCAAGGCAAAAGTTACTTTTGCCTTGACCGTTTTATTAAGGGAAAAAGGTTGTAGGAACCCTTTTTCATTTAATAAAACGGTCAGTTTATAAAGACAGAGGTGTTAAAAATGAATAAAGTCAGATTTCATCTTCCGGGGCTTAGGTACAATTTCCCGCTCAACATGTTTTGGATCAGTTTGCTTGAGCAGCATCCGGAATACTTCAGAGAAGGCGTAGAGATCGCCTCATTCTTCGGTGCTTTCCCATTCTCTCTATGGAATGGCGGAAGACTTCTGGGAAATGATCAGTGTGATGCAGGCTTTGTTAAGCATGTTATCGCATCTATTAACAAAAAGAATATTCCTGTCAGATTCACCTTTACCAATCCACTAATTAAAGAGGAAGACCTTGCTGATCCCTTCTGTAATTTCTGTTTGAAGGAAGGCGACAACGGCATGAACGAGGTGCTTGTTTTTTCACCTATACTTGAGGAGTACATCAGGGAGAATTATCCCTCCTACAAGATTGACTCCACAACCTGCAAGGAGATCAAGAGCGTAGAAACTCTTAATGCCGAACTTGAGAAGGATTACAAGTACGTGGTTCTTGACTATAACATGAACAATCAGTGGGATCTGATAGAGCAGCTGAATCATAAAGACAAGCTGGAGGTCCTTATCAATGCTCTCTGTGTACCAAATTGTGAGAGACGCGGCGATCATTACAAAAATATCGCTCTTAATCAGAAGATTGTTCAGGAGAACAGGAATCTTCCTCCGGAAAAGAGAAAGCACATTATTCCCTGGACCTGCAAATACGGTGATATGAATTGTCTTTACACGATTCAGGATTATCCGACCTTCGTTTCACCGGAGCTTATCTGGGAGAAATATGTTCCCATGGGAATCAATAACTTCAAGATCGAAGGAAGAACAGCCAATCTGTTCTCACTTATAGAAACCTACTGCTTCTTCATGATTAAGCCCGAGAAGGTCGGTGAAGCAAGACTTCTTCTTCTCAGAAATCTTGAGGCAGCCAAGGTGATTCAGGTTAACAAGCCAAGACCCGGTGTATGGCCTTAATTGGCGGTGAAAAAAATATTGTATAGCAAAAAATGCAGTGTGGAGGAGATACAAATGGAAGCAGCAAAAAGCGTGAATAATGGAGGGCCGGTTGCTCCTAAGGATCCGGTAAAGAAACGTCCATTTTTCTTTATTATGCAGGGCAAGCAGGTATATGGTTCACCTCAGCCAGATGGAAGAGGTATCCAGTTCATCTATGAGAACGACGGAAGACTCATAGATGCCGCAAGACTTGCAGGCAATATCTCAGATGATTATATGCTGGAGCTTTTAAGAAGCACAGCAGGTTTCAGGAAGATGGTTCATTCCATCGGAGTCAGCGTTACAGGAAGAGTGCCGGATGAGAAGGTGAATTTTGTAATGCAGATGTATCCTAAGGCTCCCGGCGAGCCCGCCACCAGTATTGAGAAGGAACTGGATATGGACGGCATGGAGAACATCATAGAGCTTTCAGATGTAAACTGGCTTGCCAGCGACCATGAGATAGGTCAGACAAGATTTGAATTTGCAAGACCCGGAATTCAGGCCAGCGTAGACGTCAGATTTTACCTGAATGAGGGCTTTGTTGCTCCTATTCAGAGAGAAGAGACTCTTGTTAACTTTGAATCAGACAATTACAAAAAAATGATTGCAAGGAGCCTCAGACTTAAGGGTAACACCGGCAGGATCGAGGCGCTTCTTGCCAAGGCAGGAGCTGGAGAGGATATCACTCTTGGCTTTATCGGCGGTTCTATCACACAGGGCGCCGGAGCGATTCCTATTCACGAGAAATGCTATGCAAGGGTATTTGCAGACGAATTTGAGAAAAAGTATGCCAAGGGCGGTAAGGTTGACCTGGTAAAGGCCGGCGTGGGCGGAACACCCTCCGAGCTTGGAATGATCAGATTTGAGAGAGACGTACTCAGAGACGGCGTTAAGAAGCCGGATCTTATTGTAATAGAATTTGCAGTTAACGATGAAGGTGATGAGACCAAGGGCATATGCTTCGAGAGTCTTATCCGTAAGGCCTACAGCCTTCCCTGGAAGCCTGCGGTTGTAATACTGTTTGCAGTATTCTCCAATGACTGGAATCTTCAGGACAGATTGGGACCTGTAGGTGTACGTTACCAGATTCCAATGGTCAGTGTTCTTGATGCTGTATCACCACAGTTTATGCTCCTTCCCGAGGACGGCAGAGTCATTTCCAAGAACCAGTACTTCTATGATCAGTATCATCCAAGTAACCTTGGACATCAGATCATGAGCGACTGCATCATCAATCTTCTTGATGTGGTTAATGCTGAGCCTTCACAGTATGAGGAAGAGGTTGAGCTAGATAAGACAGAGCCCGCCATCGGAGCTGATTTTGAGAAGGTGGTACTCCTCGACAGAAAAGAAATGCCAAGACTTAAGAGCAGGTTTGGAATCGAGCTTGTGAGCGAGGGTTCATTTGCTGATATTGATAAGGATCTTCAGCACGTTGAGATGGACTCCGAGATCAAGCCTGTTCCCGAATTTCCTTACAACTGGTGCCATGAAGAAAACTCAGCAAACAATGATCCCTTCGTAATGAAGATTACCTGCTCCAAGCTTCTTCTGGTACACAAGGATTCAGGTCTTCCCAATGCAGGAGTCGGTGTTGTCTATGTTGACGGCAAGAAGGTTCTGGAGGCAGATCCTCTCAAGAACGGCTGGACACATTGCAACGCAGTGATCATACATAACGGCAAGCGTACCAAGGAGCACGAGATCAGAATAGAGCTTGCTCCCGGTATGGAGAAAAAGAAATTCACAATACTTGGTTTTGGTGTAGTGGAGTGATGTTATTTATAAAACAATGAGGGCGTAAATATGGAATACATAATTGGAAGCGATAACAGACAGATAGTACTTGGAGAAGACGAGTGGAGCGGAGTTAAGAAGATTGCAGCCAAGGTAGCAGGTGACATTAAGCTTGTTACGGACGCAGAGTATAAGGTTACAGAATCTACATCCGCTGGTGATTTCTCCGGAGGTGTTTATGCTGCAACTCTCGGTAAGAGCAGCCTTGCAAAAGAGCTTCTCGATAAGTGCGGAATTTCCGAGGACACACTCGCAGGTAAGCGTGAGTGCTACGCATTTCAGGTAGTGGAAACAGTGAACGGAGGCTCTGCCCTTGTTATTGTTGGAAGTGACAAGAGAGGAACAATCTATGGTCTGTTCCATATCTCAGATCTTCTGGGAGTCAGCCCCTGGGTGTATTTTGCAGACGTTTGCCCTAGGAAATGTGACAGCGTAGCACTTACAGATGCAGACAATTTTGTATCCAAAGAGCCTTCGGTTAAATACAGAGGTTTCTTTATTAACGATGAGTGGCCTTCCTTCGGAACCTGGACCTTCAAGCATTTTGGCGGCTTTACTGCCCAGATGTACGAGCATGTTTTTGAACTGATCCTTAGAATGAAGGGTAATTACCTCTGGCCTGCAATGTGGACCTCCAATTTCTCACTGGACGGCCCCGGGCTTGCCAATGCGGAGCTTGCTGATGAGCTGGGAATCGTTATGAGTAATTCCCATCATGAACCCTGCCTTCGTCACAGCGAGGAGTGGGATCTGGTTAAGGGCGATGATACCAAGTACGGCTCTGCCTGGAACTTCTCCAAGAACAGAGAGGGTCTTATTAATTACTGGAGAGACGGCCTGTCAAGAAACGGCAAGTTTGAAAACGTTGTCACCATGGGCATGCGAGGCGAGCGTGACAGCGAGGTTCTCGGAAGAGAAGCTACACTTCAGGACAACATCGATTATCTCAAGGATGTTATTACTGTTCAGAACAATCTGATAAAAGAGACTATCAGTGAAGATTTAGACAACGTTCCCAGAATGCTGGCAATATACAAGGAAGTTGAGAAATACTTCTACGGCGATGAGACCGCAGAGGGCCTTCGTTACTGGCCTGAGCTTGACGGAATCACCTGCATGCTCTGCGATGACAATTTCGCCAATATGAGAAAACTACCCGAGGAATTTGAAAAAGACCGCAGAGGCGGCTGGGGAATGTATTATCACTTCGATTATCACGGAGATCCCATTTCCTATGAATGGGTTAATTCAACTCATCTTAGCAAGGTATGGGAGCAGATGGGACAGGCCTATGAATCCGGAGTAAGAGACATCTGGATCGTCAATGTAGGTGACCTTAAGCCCCAGGAGCTTCCACTGTCCTTCTTTATGGACCTTGCCTATGACTTTGACAAGTGGGGAACCTCTAATACAGATTCTGCTACAGAGTATTTAAGGAACTGGGTTGAGCGTCAGTTTGCAGGATGCGAGGATGCATATGAGGATATTTATGCACTCCTTGATACTTATACTTATGTCAATTCCATCAGACGTCCTGAAGCATTGAATGAAAGGATATATCACCCCGTTAACTACGGCGAGGCTGAATATATGCTTCAGCTTGCAGATATCTCCGTATCCAAGGCAGAGGATCTCTGGGATAAGTTCAAAGAGACTCCGTTAAAGGATGCTTTTTACCAGCTGGTGTACTTCCCTGTATGTGCATCCATGAATCTTCTTGAGATGCAGCTATTTGCAGGAATCAACCATCATCTTGCAGGCCAGGGCAGACCATCTGCAAATATCTACGGAGGCCTCATCAATGAGTGTATGGACAGAGATTTAGAGCTCCAGAAGGGCTACTACGAATGCGCTGATGGTAAGTGGGACGGCATCATGGGCTCAGAGCACATGGGCTTTGTTCACTGGAATGATGAGGAGGCAAGATACCCGGTAGTTCATACCGTTATCCCTTCCAGAAGACCCAGAGTGGTTGTTGCAGGTTCCTACAGCGATTCTTACACCATGGGCGGTGATTGGACCAGACACCCGATCGTGCTTACTGGTCTGTGCAGCCCTACCTGCTTCTTCGAGAAGCTTGAGCTGGAGAATGCGGGAACAGGCGATATAGAGTGGAAGGTTACCGAGTGCGATGAATGGATCAGCCTTTCAGCCTCTGAGGGTGTTCTCAAGGAGGGCGATACGGACATCCTTGTGGTTACAACAGGTGACAATCTTCCCGAGGGCACATTTGTTGGCAAATTCGTGATCAAGGCAGCAATGTACAAGGTTGAAGTATATGTATGCGCAAGGAACTTCACCGAGGAGGAAGCGGCTATAGATCACTTTGTACCTGTTCTTCCGGATGAAGTGGCAGCATTTGTCAAAGAGAGTGATCTGGAACTGTCTATCGAGGCAGGAGAGCTGGAGCTGTCCGAGGATGAGGATGCACAGGCTCCTTCCTACAGAATAATAGATAATTACGGCAAATACGGAAGCGCAGCCAAGGCCTTCCCTGTGAACTGCGATTTCGGCAAGGTAGCAGCCGAGGATCTTCCTTCACTTACAGGAAGCTTCTATGTGCCTAAGGACGGCAAGTACGAGATCAGACTTATCACTGCACCCTGCAATCCTCTCAGCACCGAGAGCCTTCTTAGGGTAAAAATGGCTATTGATCCCGAGAGTACGACAGATGCAGCCTTTGAGAGCGTTACCACCGTTGGAGCTGACTACCAGGGCGGAGAGAGAACCTGTCCTGAGTGGGCTAAGGGTGTACTTGATAATCAGCATGAAACCGTGCTTACAAGGAACCTTTCCAAGGGATGGCACGACCTTACGATCCTTCCTCAGGATCCCGGCGTTGTTATAGAGAGACTTGTGATCAGAGAGGCAGCCTTTGCAAGAAAAGATGGTTATTTGCACAACTGCCCCGTAAGAGGTTTTTAACGCAATATTAAGACATGAAATGGCAAGATATAACAAGACATTGCGGCGTTTTATGGGTATCATAAAACAATGATAAGCAACAGAAAGGTATAGGAAAAATGAAGAAACAGATTTTTAACCCGATTTTGCCTCTGGATGTATGCATTCCCGACGGCGAGCCCCACGTATTTGGTGACAGAGTATATATTTATGGTTCACATGACAAGGAAGGCGGAGAGACTTTCTGTATGCTGGATTATACCGTATATTCCGCACCTGTTGATGACCTTAAGTCATGGAGAAAAGAGGGCGTTATCTACAAGGCAACACAGGATCCCGATTACAATGAGAGGCCTTATATGTATGCACCTGACTGCGTAAGAGGTAATGACGGCAAGTACTATCTCTACTATGCTATGTCAGGCCCCTTCGGACAGGGTGGCTATTTCGGACCTATCCAGGTAGCTGTATGCGATACACCTGCCGGAGAGTTCAAATATCTTGGTTTTGTTAAGAACCCCGACGGAACTCCTGCACAGGATTTCGTATGCTTCGATCCCGGTCTTCTTAACGACAACGGCAGAATCTTCCTTTATTCCGGTACACAGTATCAGTTTGAAGAGGAAGAAGATTTCTTTGAGAATGAGGAATCAATCAAATCAGAGATGACAATGTTCAACCGCTCAAGAGAAGAGATCCTTGAGAAGGCTAAGAAGGGCAGTGTCATGGGCCCTATCGTTATGGAGCTTGAGGATGACATGATGACCCTTAAGGGACCTGCCAAGCATCTTATCCCTTACAACATCAAGGGCACAAGCTTTGAGGAGCATCCTTTCTTCGAGGCCAGCTCAATGCGTAAGGTAGGAGATAAATACTACTACATCTATTCTTCACAGCAGAACCACGAGCTGTGCTACGCAACCAGTGATTATCCGGACAGAGACTTCACCTTTGGCGGAACTCTTGTTTCCAATGGAGATGTAGGCTTTAACGGCAGAACACTTGATGATAAGATGAATATGACAGGTACTACTCACGGAAGCATTGAGAACATCAACGGTGAGTGGTATGTATTCTACCACAGACTTACACACAAGTCCGATTACAGCAGACAGGCCTGCGCAGAGAAGATCACAATCAATCCCGATGGTTCCATCAATCAGGTTGAGATCACCAGCTGCGGTCTTAACGGCGGTCCTCTTGTAGCTGAGGGTGAGTATCCCGCACCTATCGCCTGCAACATCACCAACGGCAAGATGCCTCACGGCTGCAACAGAATCTTCACAGATTCCTTCCCTAACGTTAACAACGACGGCGACGAGAAGTATATCGATGAGATCTGTGAGGGAACACTTATCGGATACAAGTACTTTGATTTCAAGGACGTAACCAAGGTTACAGTAAGAGCAAGACTTGACGTTAACAACAACGATCCTGTTGACGCAGATGCTAAGCTCGAGGTAAGACTTGAGGAGAAGGGACCTGCTATCGCAGAGCTTCCTGTTGGTGGAGTTGACAAGACCTGGAAGGAGTTCTCAGTAGAATTTGATGCCGTTAACGGTGTACATCCTTTATTCTTCGTATACCACGGCAAGTGCAGAATCCAGATCAAGGAACTTATTTTCTGATAATAACAACGTAATTTATGACCTGCATAATTTGACTGACAAGAAGGGCCCCGGCATTTAGCCGAGGCCCTTCACTTTATTATTGCAGAGCTGTTTAAGTGAAATATGTCAGTGGTTCGCAGGCTCAATTACATATCACATCAGTGCTTCATCGTAGATGGCGCGCTGTCCGCCCACATATTTGGGGCGATGTCTTGCGCAAATGATGGGAGCTGCTCCGATCTTCCTGAGGGAGATACGAAGAGGTACCACTACGCTGTGCATGTGCATTCCTATCATGGTTCCGCCGATGTCTATACCTGCGTCGGCCTTGCCCTGTATGGTCTCCACCAGCACGGGATCCTTGAATCTCTGATAGCATACTGTGGCAAATGCGCCTCCCGCATGATTTGGCTGAGGTATTGCATTGACCTGTTCAAAGCCGTAGCGCTCCATGGTCTTCCTTTCAACTACCAGCGCTCTGTTTAAATGCTCGCAGCACTGGGCTGCTGCAAAGATACCGTTTTCCTCAAGTACGGGAATGATGCCGTCAAATACAGCATTGGCTGAATCCAGATTGGTGGCGGTTCCTATCTGATCTCCGAGAATCTCGCTGGAGGAGCAGCCGATTACGAATATTGAGCCCTTTTTGAGCTTCGCTGCTGCAAGGATCTCCTGCACAGCCTGTCTGCTCTGAGCTGTTATTTCCTTAAAATCCATGATTTTTTACCTTCTTTATTTTTGATGTGGGCTTAAAGTATTTTTGACACCCACTTCATTATACTCCATCCTGGCAAAAATTCTATTAAGGCCGCCTTTGAAACACAGAAGAAGTGAGCCGATAACCCCAAGCAGCGCCTGGGCGATCTCATAGGGAAGCTTTAAAACAGCATCCACATAGGTGCTGTATACGTAGATCTTGCCAAGAGTATAGCCAACAACCATAATAACGCCGCCTATAAGTGTTGCGATAAGACTAAGTGAAAAATGCGCTCTGGCGGATCTGTTCCTGACAGCCCTGTGGGCGATGATGGATACCACCGCAGCCTGAAGTCCGTGGGTGACGAGAGAAACGAACATCGGAGCAGGATAAAAGAGCAGGTCTCCCAGGAAGGAACCGATTCCGCCCACAATAAATGCTGCCACAGGATCAAGCAGAAGTGCAGCGGTGCAGATGATGGTGTCACACAGGTACAGGTGTCCGCCGGGAACGGGAATACCGAAGCTTGATACGATTATGTTAAGTCCCATGAAAATGGCGGTGATGGTAAGCCATCTCACAGGGTTGGTGCTCCTCAGGGAGCTTTTCTTGTCGGTGCTGACTGAAGTACTTGTGCTCATTGTTCTGTCTCCTTTGATTCATTATTTTCATTTTCCTAAGAATATACTACAATGTTGGTATTATAAAAATATACAATCCTAGTATTTATTTAAATACCAGTTATAAAAAGCAATTCAGAGGAGACGGAAAACATGCTTACTTATGACCTTAGTAAGACCGACGGGGCCAAATATTTAAAGCTATACGAACTGATCAAAAAGGATATCACAGGAGGCGTGATTGCTGCAGGAGAAAAGCTCCCTTCAAGAAGAAGCTTTGCCAACAACCTCGGAGTCAGCACCGTCACCGTTGACAATGCCTACGATCAGCTCCTACAGGAGGGATATATATATTCCCTTCCCAAGAAGGGGTATTTTGTGGAGAAGATAAATCGTATCAGTGCGCCCAGCAGTAAGCTTACCGGTAAGGCCGGTGGGGATAAAAAAGAAAAGCTCAACATGCAAGGAAACAGTATGTTTGATCCTAATCCTCCGGTAGTCTACTTTGACTTCTCCTCCAACAGGCCTGAGCTGTCCAATTTCCCTTTTTCTGTGTGGGCCAGGATTAACAGGAGCGTGATCGCAGATAAGAGCGAAGAACTCCTTAAGGTATCATATTCCACCGGTATATCGGACCTCAGGATGGCTATAGCAAGACATCTGTCCTCTTTTCGAGGAATGGACGTATCTCCGGAGCAGATCGTGGTGGGGGCAGGAACAGAGTATCTCTACGGCCTTATTATCAAGCTCCTTGGCAAGGATAAGAAGTATTGTCTGGAGAACCCCGGTTATAAGAAGATCAGACAGGTATACGACATGGAGGGCATTGACTACGGCTTTGCCGATCTGGACGACGAGGGGCTTAGCATCAGGGATCTGGTCAGAAACAAAGCAGATGTGGCCCATATCAGTCCCACCCACCATTTCCCGACGGGAGTCACCACACCTATCACAAGGCGCTACGAGCTACTGCACTGGGCAGGGGCAGAGGATGGCCGCTATATCATCGAGGACGACTATGACAGCGAATTTCGCCTGAGGGGGACGCCGATCCCAACGCTCCAGAGCATAGACAATGCGGAGAAGGTGATTTATATGAATACCTTTTCCAAATCCCTGACCTCCACCATCAGAATCAGCTATATGGTGCTTCCGCACCACCTGGCTGCGAAGTTTTATGAGGAGTTTTCCTTTTTGTCCTGCACCGTATCCACCTTTGACCAGTACACCTTGGCGCAGTTCATTGCAGGCGGCCATTTTGAGAAGCACATCAACCGTATGAGGATCAAATACAGCAAAAAAAGAGACAAAGTCCTTGAAATTATAGAAGCTATCCTGGGGGAGCCGGGGAAAGGCGGCTATGAGATCGAAGAAAACGATTCCGGCCTTCACTTTATCCTTAAGCTGAATACGAAATATTCCGACAGTGAGCTGGAGCAAAGACTCCTTAAGAAAAACATCAAAATATCGGCAGTTTCGGACTTTTATCATGGAACCAAGCCCGAGAATATAGGCAAATTCATATTCGACTATTCCAACATCAATCTGGACAAACTCCCGGAAGCTCTGAGGATTCTCAAAAAAGCCGCATCCATATGAGAAGTTTTATCGGCTGCGGATATAAGAGAAATTTAACAATTAGTGTAATGATATTATGATAAAATGATATCGTGGATTCGTATGAATATCACCCATGAAACGACATGAGGGGGCCTATGTTACAGCTTGATCAAAATGCATCCGGTAAGCCTGCGTCCATTGACGAGCTTACAGGTTTGCTTAATTTGACCGGTATTTTGGAAATCATTCAGGAAAGAGGACAGGACCTGGCATCAGAAAGTGCTGTCATCATTTATTTGAATGTCATGAATTTCAAGGCCTTCAATCAGCGCTATGGTTTTGCGGGAGGAAATGAGTTCCTTCGCGGTATGGCTACGGAGATCCGGGATATTTTTGCCGGAGACGTAGTTGCAAGAACCGGCGGCGATCAGTTTATCATTCTTACCAAATCCGTATCACATCAGGATATCGTTGACAGATTATTGACTCTGGACGAGGCTGCCCTTAAGCATGAGAAGGGGCTTCGCCTTCGTATTAAGGCCGGCATTTATCAGGCACAGGGAGATGAGAGCGACAGCGTTATCATGGTGGACCGCGCCAAGAGTGCCTGCGATGATATCATCAGAGTCTATGACAAGGACTACAATTTTTATTCCGAAGAACTCAAAAAGAAGAACGAACTTAGGCAGTATGTTATAGATAACTTCGAGAGCGCCTTCAAGAAGAAGTACTTCAAGGTATATTATCAGAGGGAAGTCAGGGCTCTTACGGGGAAAATCTGCGGCTATGAGGCCCTCGCCAGATGGATTGACCCTGAGATGGGCGTTATTTCACCCGTAATATTCGTGGAGGTACTTGAAAACGTTCACCTGGTACACAAGCTGGATATTTGCATCATTGATCAGGTGTGCCGTGAACTCAGGATTGATCTTGACAGAGGCTATGGAGTAGAACCTGTTTCCGTGAATCTTTCAAGACTTGATTTTGAGCTCTGTGATATTCTCAACGAGGTGGAAAAGTGCAGGCAAAACTATGACATTCCGGTTAGCCTTCTTAACATTGAGATCACAGAGAGCGCGGTAGCTTTCGGAGAGAATTTCTTAAACGACCAGATAAAAAGGTTCAGAGAAGCCGGTTATCAGGTATGGATGGACGACTTCGGCGCCGGCTACAGCTCCTTTAACAACCTTAAGATCTATGATTTTGACATGCTCAAGATCGATATGAATTTCCTTAGGGACTTTGAGACCAACAAAAGAACCAAGGTAATCTTATCCTCCATTGTGAACATGGCCAAGGAGCTGGGAATACACACCCTCGCTGAAGGCGTGGAGACTCAGGAACAATACGAATTCCTAAGAAGGATAGGCTGTGAGAGACTTCAGGGCTATCTTTTCGGCAAGCCCAAGCCCATGGAGGAATTCGAGACAGAAACAGACTATAGTCCTGAGGTATGTGAGGACAATGATTATTGCCGGTATTATGACGATATCGGTGAGATAAACTTCCTGGGAACAACGCCCCTTAGGGACAAGAGTATGGAGGTTGTCAATAACCTGCCCATCGCTATCATTGAGGTAGATGATAAAACAATACAGATACTGTATGCAAACAATGCTTTTGTTCAGATGCTAAGTACTATTGGCATTTCAAGTGTTCAGCAGGCAAATGAAATATATTCCGAGATTGGCTCCGACGATGTACGAAGTCTTATGGAAATGGCTGCCAGCGCAGAGAACTCCTATGATCACAGGGCTGAAGGCGATCGCATTGTAAACGGAAGCCTTTTGAACACCAAGATAAGGTTCCTGTCAAGACACGGCTCCAGGGCGGCCTATGCCACCGTGACAAGAAATCTTACCATATACGGTGACAGCAAGCTGGCCGACAATATCCATGTGGCCATGGCTCACGTTTTTAACCAGTACTTCAGAGTTGACCTCTATGATGAGGACGGAACAGTTGAGAATATCTTCCTGAACACCCGCCAATTCCCTGTTGCGGATGTTGAAAAGAATGCCGTCAAGGCGGTCCAGATGTACTCAAATATGTACATATACCCGGATGACAGGGAGAGATTCAGGAAATTCTATGACATAACCACCGTAAATGACAGGATTAAGGAGGCCGGCTCCCAGTATATAGTTGACTATTACCATTCAGCCATGCCCGGCGACGGCGGAAGAATGCAGATGTACATGATACTTCCTTTTTATTATAATAACAGATGGAAGTACATATCCTGCTGCAGATATGCGGATGAGATCAGCGACGAGCTGATATACGGCAATTAGGGGATATGATTAAAAGTATTGGGAGAAGATATGCTAAGATTTTGTTTTGGGGCAAGTGGCGCCGGAAAGAGCACCACACTATTTAGCGAGGCCATAGGCAGAAGCCTTGAGGATAACACTAAGCAGATTTTTATTATAGTTCCGGATCAGTTTACCATGCAGACCCAGAAGGATGTTGTCAGAATGCATCCCAAGGGGGCAATAATGAACATCGATGTACTGAGCTTTGGAAGGCTCTCCTATCGAATATTTGAGGAGACCGGCCTTGGCTCTTTTTCTGTGCTCGATGATCTGGGCAAGAGCCTGGTGCTGCGCCATGTTTCAGACCTTCTTGGGGACAAACTCCCTGTGATTGGCAAGAACATGCATAAGCCCGGCTATATAGATGAGGTTAAGTCTACAATCTCTGAGTTCATGCAGTACGGGATCGACGATGCCATGCTGGGCACTCTTATGGAAAAAAGCACCGAGAAGCGGGCACTTAATTCCAAGCTCCGGGACCTTCGCCTTCTCTACAGCGAATTTCTCAAATATATCGAAGGCAATTACATAACCACCGAAGAGACTCTGGACGTTCTGTGCAGAGCTATTGATTGTTCCAGGATTCTTAAAGATTCCATTGTGATTTTTGACGGATTTACCGGTTTTACCCCCATTCAGTACAGGGTTATCAAAAAGCTCCTTGCCATAGCCGATGAGGTGGTGGTATCAGTGACCATCAGCCCTAATGAGGATCCCTACGCGGATTCCTTCGAAGAGCAGGACCTTTTTATGCTGGGCAAAAAGACCGTAAGAGACCTTGAAAAGCTCATGTACGAGGTGGAGAAGGAGAACCTGGGCTCAGTGGGGAGCCTGCCTGACTTTAATTCCTACAGGGCACTTCTTCATGAGAAAAACAGGGATATCAGACTTACAAACAGTCCCGTGTTCCGCCTTAAGGATAACCCGCCTCTGGCATTTCTTGAAGAGAACCTGTTCAGATATAACACCGGTAAATATTCGGGAGAAAATAGTTCAGTTGAGATATACAGCGCCGCAAGTCCCGCAGAGGAGATAAGGCAGACCATGATCAAGATCTCCGACCTTATAAGGCAGGGAGAACTCGCCTACAGGGATATTGCTATTGTCTGCGGATCCCTTGAGGACTACGGGGATATCATCAGCAGGGAAGCGGACAAATTCGGGATTCCCGTCTACATCGACAAGAATGTGGCTCTTATGCTGAACCCCTTTGTGGAATATGTGACCAGCGCCATTAACACGGTAATTTCCGGTTACAAATATGAGGACCTCTTCCATTACATGAGAAGCGGAATGACAGATTTTTCCGAAGATGACACAGATATTCTCGAGAACTATGTCAGAGCCCTTGGAATAAACGGAAGGAAGCAGTGGGAGGACAAGTTCCTCAGAAGAATGCCAAGGCGCTTCAAGCCAAGGAATAATGCAGAGGACCTCAAGGAAGTTGAGCTTCTTGCGAAACTTGAAGCCATGAGAGAGGCGATAACGCAGCAGTTGAAACCTCTTTTTGAACAAAAAACAGGCACAGTATCCGAGATAACGAAGGCTCTGATATCTGTGATTGAAGCTAATAATTCCAAGGAAAAGCTCCTTGCCTACGCAGACCGTTTCAGACAGGCAGGAAATATCCGTAAAGCAAGGGAGTACGACCAGATCTACGACAAGATCATGAATCTGCTCCTTCAGATGAACAGCCTTATAGGGAGCGAGAGCCTGTCCCTTGAGGAATACAGGGATATCCTCAGCGTTGGCTTTGGAAACATCGAGGTTGGTACCATTCCTCAGGATGTGGACAGAATAATCGTGGGAGATATTGAGCGAAGCAGGCTCAAGGAGATCAGAGCCTTGTTCTTCATGGGCGTAAATGACGGCGCCATTCCGTCGAACCAGGGAGGTGGCGGCATTCTATCCGATATAGACAGGCAGTTCCTCTCGGAGCTTGATACCGGAATTGAGCTGGCGCCAACACCCAGGCAGCAGATGTATATTCAGAGGCTCTATCTGTATATGAACCTCACCAAGCCCACAGATAAGCTATTCCTGTCCTATGCAGAGATTGACAAGGAGGGCAAGTCGCTAAGACCTGCCTATCTGATACCCAAGCTCCAGTCCATGTTTGAGGGACTTACGGTGCAAAGACCCCAGGAGGGCTCCTTTGAATCCCAGAATGTATCGGTGAGAGACAGCTATGACACCATGTCGGAGATGCTAAGAAGCTATGCGGAGGGCACTCTTTTCAAGGAAAAGACAGGGGAGTTTTATACCCTCTACAAGGTGCTAAGGGACTATTCAGAGCAGGATAACCTCCTTAATAAGCTGACAGAGGCTGCTTTTTCCCATTATGACAACAAGCCCCTTGCCAAGGAACTGGCAAGAGCCCTGTACGGTGCAACCCTTGAGAACAGCGTAAGCCGCCTGGAGAAGTTTGCGTCCTGTTGCTACGCTCATTTCCTCAGCTACGGAATGCATCTTCAGGACAGAAAAGAGTATGTCATCGATCCTTCCGACCTCGGAAATATCTATCATGAAGTGCTGGAGCAGTACACAGGGGAGATTATCACCAGGAAGATCGATTTCAGGAATATATCCAAAGAGGAATCGGATGCGATATTAAAACAAGCTTTAATAACATGTGCTGACAAATACGGAAATACAATTCTTTACAGCAATTCCAGAAATCAGTACCTGATAGAGCGTATTCATCGCATTCTTTCAAGAACGGTTGATACCTTAAAATATCAGATCTCCAAGGGCCGCTTTGAGCCTGCCTTCGTGGAGATGAACTTCCGGGAAGCCGGAGATATAGAGGAGATCAACGTAACCCTTTCTGAGAAAGAAAAGACTGAAATTATTGAAAAAATGCACCTCAGGGGAAGGATTGACCGGATTGATCTGTACGAAGATCCTGAGCACGTATATGTCAAGGTCATCGATTTTAAGTCCGGAGGAAAGAAACTTAGCATCGCATCGCTCTACCACGGGCTTTCGCTTCAGTTAGTAATGTATATGAATGTTGCCCTGGCGGCAGAAAAAAATAAAAATCCAAATAAGGAAATCGTCCCTGCGGCGCTCCTGTACTACCATGTAGACGATCCCATCGTCCCGGGGCAGGAAGACTTGCAACCGGATGATATCAATGAACTTATAAGGGCCAAACTTCGCACCACAGGCCTTGTAAATGCAGATCCGGACGTGGTTCAGATGCTTCACGAGGGACTTGAAGCCAAATCTGACGTCATCCCCGTAAGGCTCAAGCAAAACGGTGACTACGCCAAGGAGTCTTCAGTAGTCTCCAATGAGGATTACGCCTGCATTTCCAAATATGTGAACAAGAAGATAAGGGAATTTGGCAGGAGAATACTGGACGGAGATATAACCGTTAACCCTTACGAGGCAGGGCAGAGGAGCTCCTGTACCTATTGCGATTACAAGTCCGTCTGCGGCTACGACGAGAGGATCCCCGGCTATTCCAAGAGGAAGCTGGCCATGAAGGACGAGGATGCGCTTGATGCCATTCGCAGCGAATTTACGGATAATAACAACTGATAACAGGTGAAACAATATGGCAATTAAATTTACAACGGAACAACAGGCGGTAATAGACCAAAGAAACGCCAATATACTGGTATCCGCAGCTGCCGGCTCCGGCAAAACAGCGGTGCTTGTCGAACGTATCATTCAGATGGTGCTGGCAGGCCTTGATATCGACCATCTGCTGGTGGTGACCTTCACCAAGGCCGCAGCCTCCCAGATGAAGGAGAAGATCACTCTGGCTATTCAGAAGAGGCTTCAGGAAGAACCTGACAACAAGCACCTTCAGAAGCAGGAGACCCTTATCCACAACGCAAAGATCACCACAATAGACTCTTTTTGCCAGTACGTAGTCAAGAACAACTTCAACAACATCGGCCTGGACCCTTCATTTCGTGTAGGCGACGAGGGTGAGCTCAAGCTTGTTCAGGAAGAAGTCATGAAGGACATGCTGGAGGAAGAGTATGCACTGGCCCTTGAGGGGCAGAATCCGGATTTCCTCTACGTCATGAACTATTTTGGCGTTGGCAGCAGTGATGAGGCCGCAATCAGCTATATTATGCAGCTCTACGACTTCGCCATGAGTATGCCCTGGCCCGAGGACTACATCAACGACAGAATGAAGGACTACGACTGTGAAGGCGAGTTCGACAGTCTTCCCTGGGTGCAGGACTGCGTGGACACCATCTTAAGGATGCTCGCCGAGTGCAGAGATGACCTGGTGGCGGCTGAGAAGATCTGCTGTGATCCCGACGGCCCTCATCAGTACGGTGACAATATTCAGAACGATATTGAGCAATTTGAAGCTGTCCTTGGGAAAAAGACCTACGACGAACTCTTTGACGCAGTAAGAGTCATTCAGTTCCAGACCCTATCCAGGAAAAAGGATGACACCGTCTCCGAGTCCAAGAAGAAAAACGTCAAGGACATCAGGGACAGCGTAAAGAAAAAGCTGAAAAACACAATTATAGAGAAGTATCTGGCACTGCCCGCCGGCACCGTTCTTGATCAGATGAAACTCTGCAGCACTGCTGTACATGAGCTTTGCAGACTGGCGCTGAAGTTCAAGGCTCTTTTTGATGAAAAAAAGCGTGAGAAGGGCCTTATAGATTTCTCAGACATGGAGCATTTTGCCCTCAGGATCCTCGTAGATCACCCTGATGAGGAGAGTTCTCGCGGAAAGACCTGCGAAGAAATAATAGAGATGTGCACTCCGACGGCTGTAGCCCTTGAATACAGGAACTTCTTCAGAGAAGTACTTATCGATGAGTATCAGGACAGTAACAACGTTCAGGAGCTGATCCTTAAGTCCATCTCCGGGGAAAAGCCGGATATCTCAGAGCGCTTCATGGTTGGCGATGTCAAGCAGAGTATCTATAAATTCAGACTGGCAAGGCCTGAGATCTTCATGGATAAGCTTGGCACCTTTGTAAAGGATGGGGCTTCGGAAAACAGAAGAATAGACCTTCACATGAACTTCCGTAGCCGCAAAGAGGTTCTTGATATCACCAATTACATTTTTGACAGAATAATGGGAAAAGACCTTGGAGGCGTTGAGTACGACGCGGATGCCAGGCTTGTTTTCGGTGCAAAGGATGCCTATGGAGAGCCGGACTACGACGTTACCCCGGAGCTACTTCTGGTGGATATTCCATCTGCTTCCGCAGCCGAGGAGGGCAGCGGGCAGGACTACGAGGAAGGCGGATACGATCCCGAGGATGGAGCTATGGAAGGCGTAGTATCCGCAGCGCAGGAAGAACCGGAAGCGTTCCACGATCTGTCAGATTTTGAGGGTTACAGCGCAAGGGAAAAAGAGGCTCTTGCTATAGCCGAGAAGATCCATGCCTTAAGACAGGAGAATCCGGCCCTGCAGTTCAAGGATATCGTCATATTGTTAAGGTCACCCAGCGGCTGGGATACCTGCTTTAAGAGAATACTTGAGAGCCAGCAGATCCCTGCCTACGTGGAGTCAAAGAGCGGATACTTCGAAGCCTACGAAGTGGCGGTGATGCTAAATCTCCTGTCACTTCTTAATAATCCCACCAAGGATATACCCCTTGTCAGCGTCATGCACTCCGTGATCGGAGGTTTCTCCGACGAGGAACTGGCCCGGGTAAGGGTTATGATAAATGGAAACGATAAGGCCAGAGAGCAGGATTCCATGCATGGAGCCATCAAGGCGCTTCTTGCAGGCAGCTCTGATGAGGATGCTCTCACAGCCAAGCTCCGAAGCTTCATCACGTTCATCGAGGAGCTAAGGGAGATGTCGGTGTACACTCCCGTTCATGAGCTTCTGGAGTACATCATCGACAGGACAGGCTTTGACTGCTATATTTCAGCTCTTCCCGGCGGAAATCAGAGAAAGGCCAACCTTGAGCTCCTTCTTAACAAGGCCGTGACCTTTGAAAAGAGTAGTTTCAAGGGACTATTCCATTTTGTCAGATATATTGAACACATTAAGCTCATTCAGGTGGACTACGGCGAAGCGGGAATCATCGATGAGAACGCCGATGTTGTCCGCATCATGAGTATTCATAAGAGTAAAGGTCTGGAGTTTCCCGTTGTATTTGTAGCGGGGATGAGTAAGCGCTTTAACATGCGGGACACCAAGGGAGATCTTATCTCAGACATGGATCTTGGTGTTGGAGTAAAGTGCATCGATTTGGAGCACAGGCTCAAATACGATACCTTGAAGCGCCTTGTTATCGCCGACAAGATGACCAAAGACAGCCTTGGAGAGGAGCTTAGAATATTCTACGTAGCCCTTACCAGAGCCAAAGAGAAGCTCATTATGACAGCTTCCGTCAAGGGACTTGGAGATAAGCTTGCCAAGGCTCTTAACAAGATGCCTCTGAATCAGGCAGCTGTGCGCCTTCCGTTTTCCGCAAGGTTTGGTGCCATGAGCTATTATGACTGGACACTTCCCGCCGTACTTGCCCATCCGAGCTTCGAGGCAGCACTGGACAAGCTTGGAGTAGACAAGGAAACCTACGTCAAATTCATTGATAAAAAAGGCGACCTTCCTGCCTTCTGCGTTACTGCTCTTCAGGATGAAGACCTTCGCCGTGATATGATAATCGCCGATGTGATGGGTAATCTACGTAAGGAAGAGCTGAAAAGAGGCGTCCTTGAGGGCTTTGATCAGGAGCTGGCCCAGAGGCTTAAGGATAAGTTTGAGAGCAGATATGCCTTTGAGAATCTTAAGGGACTATACACCAAGACCACCGTTACAGAGCTCAAAAAGCACCTTCTCGAGGAAATGGGAGAGGTCTTTGGTACAGAAGCTGAGTTCATAGATGAGGATGCCATTGAGGTGCCCTTCGATATGGAAGATGTAGCAAAGGCTCCTACAGAAGGCGCGGCTGACGTTAAGACCGCGGTGATACAGCGCCTGTCCGGAGCTGACAGAGGTACCGCCTATCACAGGATCATGGAGCTTCTGGACGAGAATATCTTCGGAGATAAGAAGCTTACTGATAATGCGGCAGAGATCTTCGATGACGTTGAACCTTCCAAGACAAGGAAGATGAAGGGAACAGATCTGGACAACATATCCAAGAGAATCTATGTATGGATGAAGGATCTGGCGGACAAAAAAGTGATCCCGCCGGAATACCCGCAGTCTGTCTGGTCTGCAGATGTCACCAGATTCCTGGGTTCATCCCTGGGACAGCGTATGGCCACGGCCTACAGAACCGGTAATCTCATGAGAGAGAAGCCCTTCATGATGGGAATCTCCGCAGCTGACCTGGACTCCAAGTTCCCGCCTGAGGAGACAGTTCTTATACAGGGAATCGTTGACGCCTGGTTCTTTGAGGGCGACGACATCGTTCTCATGGATTACAAGACCGACAGAGTGGATACCGAAGAGGAACTGGTACAGCGCTACAGCATACAGCTCCAATACTACAAGAGAGCGCTGGAAGCAGCCACAGGCAAGAAAGTAAAGGAGATATATATTTATTCCTTCAGATTCGGAACTGTGATTCCTCTGAATATTGCGTAAAATGTAACAAAATGGGATTTTGATGTGAAAATAGCATAATAAACCAAGGAAATATGTGATTTTTTTGTGAACATTTTTGTTATATTTGGAAACTGATAACGTGGAAACGGTTGCGGAATGCATGGTTACTTAGCTTATTGGAAACCGGTTTTTGGTCACCCCAAAAGACGGTTTTTTTGAGCAATTTACGCATATCGCCCGCAATATCTGATAAGTTATCTGACAAATCTGCTGTTAAACTGAATACAGTTCTACAATTCCGGTGGACTAATGCACAAATAGTTGTAAACCCCTCATAAGAAAAAAATGGTGTATGCCAGTGCTATCAGATTAGCGCTGGCATGTACTATTATTGGGACAAAAATACTTTCCGACCTGCGATAGCAATAACAGATCACCACTCCCATCAGGAATGCATACACCCCCTGCACCGGATTCATATGATAGATCCCAAACAGCGAAGACGACAACATCAGGGCCCACAGGTCCTTTTTTATTGCATAATTAAGACTGTTATAAATAACGAACCTGAACACTACTTCCTCCACAATCGGAGTAAATACGCAGTACAACAGCATCATCATAACCGGCGACTCAAAAACACCAAACTGCGACTTAGCCACCTTCTGATATGATTCAGCCTCAACCAGCCCAAGCGCATTAAACAGCACTGTCAGCGCCAACGCAAAAAGTGCCCCCACCACCCCATAAACCATGTAAGTGCCCGGCGTTACACTCTTTGAAGTATCTCTATTCAGCTTACTTCTCATATATATCAAATACTTATCCAATATTTCTCCTCTTGATTATGATGTTTTTTAATTGCTAGTATTTTCGCTATGTATGCACATAACTATTGTAATGGGATTAACTCTATTGCATCTAAGTTTATTGTATACGATTATCGTTATCAATGTTTATATGTTTTTCTCCACCAATGTGTACCTGATTTTCACGAATATCATATGGTGTCAAAAGATACTTTTGACACCTACATCATCTGATTTAACAGACAGTAATGTATCTGGTTTTATCCGTGGTGGCAGGAGATCTCAGGGAGGAGGGGAGTTGTATGGGCGTGGGAGGGGCATTAGCTTGGCACTGAAGGATGAGAGAAATGCGAGCCTGTGAGAGAGCGCCAGGATTTATGAGCTTTGTCAAAATACCGCAACGTATCTGCCCACGGCTCGTTGTCTGACGCCCGGCCACAGCACCTCCGGGTAACCATATTAACCCATCCCGGGCGGAGTTTAGAGCCGTAGATACGCTGCGGTATTTTGACAAAGCCATAAATCCAAGCGAAAGAGCGGCGAGCATTTCTGCCATTCTTCAGCGCCCCTCCCCCCTCCCACGCCCATACAACTCCCCCTCCCTGATCCCCCTTCCGGGAAACCAATATCCCCTCTTGACAACAGCCCCCGTCAAGTGTTTAATGGATATGAACTAAATAAACCGCTAGGGGAGCTATGCTGAGAGTGTATGCGTTATGCGCGTCTAACCCTTATTACCTGATCCGGATAGTGCCGGCGTAGGGAAGCAACGGTTACATCACAGACCACATCTACACAGTCTGACTGATACACCACAATCAAGAAATAATAACCTCCTCTGAAGCGGATATCCATCAGGGGAGGATTTTTATATGTATTTATTTTTGGAAAAAGTAATTGAAGACGGAGACGTAACCTACAGTCTCACCAAGGGCGGCTATGCCTTAATGTTTGTTCTCTTTGTGGTAGCGGCCATGGCCATCAGCTATTTTACCAACAAGGACGGCAAGGGCCAAATGAGCATCAAGCAGATTTCTGTTTCAGCTCTTTGCATCGCACTTGCCTTTGTAATGTCCAATATCAAGCTCTTCAAGCTTCCTATGGGCGGCAGCGTAACACTTTTTAGTATGTTCTTCATAACCTTCATCGGATACCTCTACGGACCCAGAGTCAGCATCTCAGCTGCCTTTGCCTACGGACTTCTCCAGATGATCGTTGATCCCTATATCATCAGCGTTCCTCAGCTTGTCTGCGACTACGTGCTGGCCTTCACAGCCCTTGGCCTTGCAGGTTTCTTTTATGAGAAAAAGAACGGAATGATCATCGGATATCTTGTTGGAATATTCGGTCGTTTCATATTCTCCGTTCTCTCCGGCGTGATATTCTTCGCAGCTTACGCTCCCGAGGGAATGCATCCCGTTGTTTATTCATCCCTTTACAACGGTTCCTACATCGGAGCAGAGGCAGTACTTACGATCATCGTTCTGCTGATTCCCGCCGTACACAAGGCACTTAACCGCGTCAAGGCAGAGGTAAACGAAAAGAGCATCCGCAAGCAGGTTCAGCTTGGCTGATGCCCTTTAACAGCAATCAATCCGATATATATTTAGCGTATTTCATGCGGTCGGCAGGCGTAAGTCTGGCGACCGTTTTTATTCCCTCGGGAAGATACTCACTGGACAGTACATTTCCGCCCTGAGTCAGGGCATTTAAGATACCGCCTTCAGAATAGGGGAGCAGCAGTTCACACTCCGACGCGCCCTCCGAGAGCTTTCTTTCGATCACCGAGATCAGCTCCTCGAGACTGTCCTCAGCCTTGGCACAGATATATACCCTGTCATCCATGGACCTTGGAACATCCATCACCAGTTGGGAATTCTCCTCCTGCTCCTTCTGCACAAGGTCTGACTTGTTAAAAACATATATGACCGGAATATCACCTGCTCCTATCTCAGTGAGAGTATCCCTGGTGACATCCATATGATATCTGTACTCCGGGTCTGAGAAATCGATGACCTGCAGCAGAATATCAGCATATTTAGCCTCCTCCAGAGTGGACCTGAAGGCCTTAACAAGGGAGTGGGGCAGTTCACTGATAAAACCTACCGTGTCCGCCAGCAAAAAGGGTCTGTGACCCGGGGCATTTATTCTTCTTACGGAAGTATCAAGGGTAGCAAAGAGCATGTCCTTTTCAAGAACCAGCTTCTCATCCGCATCCTGACCGTCGCTTCCGTAGTTTCTGATCATGTTGTTGAGGATTGTGGACTTACCGGCGTTGGTGTAGCCCACAAGAGAGACTCTGGGAACTCCTGAGTTAAGCCTTCTGCTTCTCTGGGTATCACGCTCTTTTTCCACGTTTTCCAGTTCTCTTCTTAGCTCAGCCATGCGGTGTTCGATGCGTCTTCTGTCAAGCTCAAGCTGCTTCTCTCCGGAACCCTTGTTGGAGAGTCTGCCGCTGCCGCCGCCCTGTCTTGAGAGGGAGGTGCGCATATGGGCCAGTCTTGGAAGCATGTACTGAAGTTGTGCATATTCAACCTGAAGTCTTGCTTCTCTTGTTTTGGCTCTTGAGGCAAAAATCTGTAGGATAAGGCCTGTTCTGTCCATGACCTCAGTGTCCAGAGCTTTCTCAAGGTTACGAAGCTGCATGGGAGAGAGGGAGTCATTGAAGATGATGATATCCGCATCGAAGATATCGAGGGAATCCTTGATTTCCTCCACCTTGCCGCTTCCTATATAGGTGCTGTTGTCGGGAGAGGACAGGGACTGGGTCACCACTGCTGCCACCTCCAGGTCAAGGGCCTTGGTCAGCTCTTTTAATTCATTCATGGATCTCTCGAATTCGAGATCGCTTCTGTTTACGTTAAGTCCAACGAGGATTGCCCTTGGCTTAATTGTTTCCTGAATTATCTGGTGTATTGTGTTTTTCATTAAATCTCCGTTTCTGCAATAGCCGGACCAACCGGCAAAAAAATGGGAAGCCATATTAAACGGGCTTCCCAAACAAATCATTATCAATATGGCAGGATCAAAGAAGGTTAATTCCGTTCTTCTCGCACTCGGCAACCATCTCCTCTGGCCAGATAGAGCACTGAACCTCTCCGATGTGAGCCTTTCTAAGGAAGAACATGCAGATTCTTGACTGTCCGATACCGCCTCCGATGGTGTATGGAAGCTCCTTGTCGAGAATTGCCTTCTGGAAAGGAAGATTAGCACGCTCTGTGCAACCTGCCTTCTCAAGCTGGCTCATAAGGGACTTCTCATCTACACGGATTCCCATGCTGGACAGCTCAAGAGCAATATCCAGAACAGGATAGTAAACAATGATATCGGCGTTGAGCTGCCAGTCATCGTAGTCAGGTGCTCTGCCGTCGTGCTTGTCTCCGGAAGCAAGTTCGTCGCCAATCTGCATGATGCAGACAGCGCCCTTAGCCTTGGAGATGTAGTACTCACGCTCCTTGGGAGTGTTGGCCGGGAACATATCCTCCAGTTCCTGGGTTGTGATAAAGAAAATATCGTCGGGAAGGATCTCTTCAATATAATCATACTGAATTGACATGAATTTCTCTGTCTTTCTGAGAACCTTGTATACGTTTCTTACTGTTTCCTTGAGGAAATCAAGGTTTCTGTCCTCTTTGCTGATGACCTTCTCCCAATCCCACTGATCAACGAAGATGGAGTGGATGTTGTCGGGAATCTCATCTCTGCGAACGGCATTCATATCCGTATAGAGGCCTTCGCCAACATTGAAGCCGTACTTCTTGAGTGCGTATCTCTTCCACTTGGCGAGAGAGTGAACGATCTCGGCGGGACGCTGATTCTCGTTCAGGATATCGAAAGAAACCGGGCGCTCAACACCGTTTAAGTTGTCGTTAAGACCTGACTCGGGAGTAACAAACAAAGGAGCGGTTACTCTCTGAAGGTTAAGTCTTGTGGCGAGCATGCCCTGAAAGAAGTCTTTTACTGTTTTGATGCCGACCTGGGTATCGTGAAGATCCAGGGCGCATTCGTATTTCTTGGGAATCTTAAGGTTTTCCATCTGATAAACTCCAATTTACCTAAATTTTTACTATTTAACATCTTAAAGCGGAACGCTTCTTATTGCAATAGTTTATCTCAAAACATTGTATATTTTTCTACAGTATATATACATTTTTTTATTACATTAGCGAAATAAAGTATAAAAAATCTATAAAAAAAATTCGAAAATCTTTCACCGTTTGTTCACAAAATCCTATTTACAAATCGATGCCAAGAGGGTATATTCTACTAAGCATTTACTTAAACGCTTACGTATAGGAATTAGTTGACGTTTGGTCATTTGTGGAAAGGAAGTAGGAGATATGTTTAGGCACGTAATTAAGAAAAATATTATGCTGAAACCCGCACAGGTTAAGGACTTTGTCAATGCTGCGACTAAATGTAATTTCGATGTAGATATATACTATAACAGGTACGTAGTAGACGCTAAGTCAATCCTGGGAGTTTTCGGTCTTGATCTTACACAGAAGCTCACAGTTGAGTACAGCGGTTATGACCAGAGCTTTGAGCAGGTGCTCAATTCACTTACCGTAGCATAATCGGTAGATACAATTTCATATTTAAAGTGGTAGTAAGACTCCCTATGGTATAAAATGTGCCATAGGGAGTTTTCTGTTGTGCTCCTATTACATTTCATCGGAGATCATTCACTTAATGGAGATAAAAATATCGGTCCGCGGTCTTGTGGAGTTCATCCTAAGAAGCGGAAACATAGACAATCGTATACATCAGACGTCACCCGACGCCATGCTTGAGGGCAGTAGGATCCATCGCATGATTCAAAAGAGTATGGGACCGGACTACCACGCCGAGGTGCCCCTAAGCTACAGCTATGATGCGGAAAAATATGCGCTTGTGGTGGAGGGAAGAGCCGACGGCATTCTCGACAAGAATTTCGACAAACCAATATCTGAGCTGGAGGCATCTCAGGAGTCCTTCATTCCAGGCAGCAGTTACGTACCCATGATCGATGAGATCAAGGGAACCTACAGAGACCTCTCCAGAATGAGAGAGGCGGATGACCTTCATCTTGCCCAGGCCATGTGCTACGGCGCCATGTACCTTGCGGGCAGACACTATCCAGAGATCAACATCAGAATAACCTATTGCAATATCGATACTGAGGAAAAAAGGTATTTCGACAAGTCCTTTTCCTACGACGAGATCATGACCTGGTTCCTTGACCTCATCTCCAAGTACAGGAAATGGGCTGATTTCGAGTGCGAGTGGGAGACCCTCCGGACTTCATCGATCAAGGCTGTTCAGTTCCCTTTCCCCTACAGAGAGGGCCAGAAGGATCTCGCCGCCGGTGTCTACAGAACTATCGTCCATGGCAAAAAACTCTTTCTCGAAGCCCCCACAGGTACCGGCAAGACCATTTCCACTGTCTTCCCCTCCGTTAAGGCTATGGGTGAGGGCAAAACCAGCAAGATCTTCTACCTGACAGCCAAGACCATAACAAGGACCGTTGCCGAGGAAGCCTTTGATATCCTTAGGAACGATCAGAAGCTTCGCCTTAAGAGCGTTACCATTACAGCCAAGGACAAGATCTGTTTCCTCGGAGAAGAGGAGAGGAACTGCAATCCCGAGGCATGTCCCTATGCAAAGGGTCACTATGACAGGATCAACGATTGCATTTTTGACCTGCTGACCCATGAGGACAGCTTCGACAGGGAAAAAATAGTGGAGTATGCCACAAAATACCAGGTTTGCCCCTTCGAGATGTCCCTTGACATGAGCCTTTGGGCAGATGCCGTGATCTGCGACTATAACTACGTTTTTGACCCCTTCGTATATCTTAGAAGGTTCTTTTCCGATGCCCTCAAAACGGATTACGTATTCCTTGTGGATGAGGCCCATAACCTCCTTGAAAGAGGCAGGGAGATGTACAGCGCCGTTCTTCGCAAGGAGAGCTTTCTTGAGCTTAAGAATACCATCAAGGAATATCATCCCAGCATCGCCGGACACCTTGATAAGTGTAACAAGCTTCTTTTGGAACTCAAAAGAGATTGTGACGGCTGCAAGGTCATAACTTCAATCGAGAAGCTGGCAAATGCCCTTAACAGGCTCTCTACCATTATTTCCGAGTATCTGGAGGATCATTCAGAGGGCCCCTGCAGAGAGGAACTTCTTCTGTTTTACTTTGACCTCCACAGATTCCTTGTTATCTATGACAAGCTTGATGACAAATATGTGATCTACAGCGAATTTGCCGAGGATGGGAGCTTCCTTCTAAGGCTTCGCTGCGTGGATCCTTCCGGGAACCTTGCGGAGTGCATGGGAAGAGGGCGCAGCACTATACTCTTTTCCGCCACACTTTTGCCCATTCAGTATTACAAAAAGCTGCTTGGAGGCACGGCTGAGGACTTTGAGATCTATGCAAGATCCATCTTTGACCCGTCCAAGCTTGGGCTTTTCATCGGAGCGGATGTCACCAGCAAATATTCCAAAAGAGGCCCGGAGCAGTACCACAGGATCGCCTCTTATATAGACAGCATTGTTAAGGCCAGAAGCGGCAATTACCTCATCTTTTTCCCTTCCCATCAGTTCATGGAGGAAGTGGGCGAGATCTATGAGAATGAGTTCTTCGACGAGGAGACCACAGAGCTTTTAGTTCAACAGGACTATATGAGTGAGACCTCCAGGGAGGCCTTTTTGGAGCGCTTTTCCACAGGAAATAACCTTGACCTGTCCAAGATCATCAACATGGATCTTGAGATCGTGGAGGACAAAAACGTCCTGGGCTTCTGCGTCATGGGCGGAATCTTCAGTGAGGGAATAGACCTTAAGTACGACAGTCTTATAGGAGTTATCATAGTGGGCTGCGGCATTCCCATGGTGGGCAACGAAAGAGAGATCATAAGGAGCTATTTCGATGAACAGGGAGAGGACGGCTACGACTATGCCTATAAGTTCCCGGGGATGAACAAGGTCCTTCAGGCAGCGGGAAGAGTTATCAGAACAGAAGAAGACAGAGGCGTTGTGGCCCTTCTTGATGACCGCTTTATGCAGACCGGATACAGAAGTCTGTTTCCGAGGGAATGGCAGGGGTGTAAGCGGGTATTAACCGAAACGGTCAAAACAGCCGCAGAACAGTTCTGGAGCGGGTTATAACCACTAAAATAGGGGGGGATATATACGATTTATCATAAAAATGAGGCAAAATGGTTTACATATAAAAATAAAAGACTAATTTATGTAAACCGTTATTTGTACTTAATTGATGCTAAAATAGATACAATTTACGAAAAAAGCAGAAAAATCACAAAATTGTTAGAGGTTAACGACATGCGTGTCATGTGGATAACTCTGTGGAAATTGGGGATTACCTGAAAGGGTAAAAATCAAAGACCGCTAAAACAGTGGGTTTACAAGTTGTTGTGAAATAGAACCAAGAACCGTTAAAAAATTGTTATCTGACCGAATTGGTCAAATACATTATGTAAACCATACTTAGATATGACAGATGTGTCGTTAAAATTCTTGTAATGCCCTATGCATGCGGAATCCGAAAATATTAGGGCGAAAAATCGGTCCTTTTTTATTCCCTTATTTTCTTGCGATAGGCACCTTGGTATTGTAGAATTATTTATATTTCTTTTGGTCATAATTCGGATTTAGCGAGGGGCGGGTATGAGAATAGAGGATTATGATTTAGATGTTCAGAGACTTAACAGGGAACTAATGACTGCCAGGTCTTCCATGTCGGGCAGTTTTATCAACATATGCAATCGTCTATTGAGAAAGGCCAAGGCCGTAGATGATATTAATCTACTGGGCTACGCTTACTACTATCTGGCAGATGCTTATTACCAGATAAGCACCAATTATCGCAGATTCAACACCAATCTTCTCAAGGCAATAGAATATCTTCAGCAGTGCGGGGATTACGAGCATCTGGCAAGGTGCTACAATCTCCTTGGTATTGATGCCATGAACCACGGCACCAAGGAGCCTGCCCTGGACTTTTTCTACGCAGGACTCAAATACTGTGAGAACATGCATGAGAGCGTTGTGCCGGGCATTATCAGATACAACATCGGTCAGATCTACTACGACAACGGTGATGTGAAGGAGGCACTGTCCCATATCCGGGCAGCCTACAGGGATATCAGGAAGAACAAGAAAGAAAGCCTGTATTACAGGAATGTTCTTTTTTGCTACTGTTTCGAAGCGGATTGCTATATGCAGCTGGATAAGCGTGAGTCTGTGGCAAAGTGCCTTGAGGGTATAGCCAAGATCGAGGCGGACCTAAGGTGCAGCAGGGATTACTTTTTGGATGTGCCGATTCTTGACATCAGAATGAGGGCCAACCACTATCTTGGCAGGATGGAAGAATATCAGGCTTATTCCGACAAGCTCTCCTATCTGATACAGAAGAACAAATATCCGCTGGACAATATGGAGGATATCTTCAGAATATGCCGCTTCTTTATGGAGACGGGAAGACTTAATGAGGCCATTGGCACAATCAAGAATATCGAGAGATCCCTGGACGACCTTAACATAACCAATCTCAAGCTCCAGGCGGCATCCCTTCGCGTGCAGCTCTATGAAAGAGTGGACGACAGCAGGGAGAAGGGCAAGGCCCTCGAGGATTTCTACAAATACAGCATGCTCCAGAACAAGGAGATCATAAGTAACTACAAGTTCTTCTCCGGTATCCGTAAGAAGCTCTCGGAGATAGAGAAGGAGAACACTCTTTTACAGAAGCAGGCGGAGACCGATCCGCTGACGGGGCTTGGCAACAGACTGGCGCTTAACAAATTCGCTGACGTGGCCTTCGACAATGCCTATAATCGCAGGACCCTTCTTGCGGTGGAGATCCTGGATGTGGACAATTTCAAGCACTACAACGATACCTACGGGCATCCCGCCGGTGACGAGTGCCTTAAGAAGATCGCCTCTCAGATTGCCAGGATATCCAGGGACAATCCCAGGATTCACGGCTTTCGCTACGGTGGAGATGAATTTGTCATTATCTATGAGAGTCTAAGAGACGATCAGGTTATGAACTATGCAGACAATCTTCGCTCGGCAGTGGCTTCCATGCAGATAGAGAGCGGTCTTGCAGGCTCTGAGGAGTATCTGTCAATATCCCAGGGTATCAGGAACTCCGTTCCCCTTGAGACCAACAAGCTCTGGGACTACATGTACGCCGCAGACAATGCCCTCTATGAGGTCAAAGGTGGCAAAAAAGGCGAGATCGTCCTGCTCCACAAGACGCAAGTGGCCGATATGCCCCGGAATGATGACACTGACAGCCAAACTTGACAATGAAGAACATGTAACTTATGATATTTACTAATTATATATCAAAGGTTTTGAGAAAGAGGAGTACATATCAGTCAGGCGACTAAAGAGAATGTGTCCGGCAGCAGTGCTGTCGCTGAGAGGATACAATCGTTTGCGATATGGAAGGTAGCTTTTGAACCGGACGTCCAGAAATGAGGTCTTTTCCTCAACAAACGTTCCCGCATTATCAGCGTTAGAGGATAGAGCATTTTATGATGCTGCAGAGGCAGGAGGCAGTGATGCTTTCTGTGAATTAAGGTGGTACCGCGTTAACTACGCCCTTAGCTGAGTTGTTCATTCGGCTAAGGGCGTTTTTTACCAAAAAAACGATTATCCCTTGCCGAGCAGTTTAGATCAGAGATAGGAGAAGATTATGAAGAAAGAACTTGCAAAAACCTATGATCCAAAAGGTATCGAGGGACGTCTTTACTCCAAATGGGAGGAGAAGAAGTACTTCCATGCCGAAGTTGATGAGACCAAGAAATCCTTTACCATTGTGATTCCACCCCCGAACATCACCGGTAAGCTTCACATGGGCCACGCCCTTGATAACACCATGCAGGACATTCTCATCAGATACAAGAGAATGCAGGGCTACAATGCTCTTTGGCAGCCCGGAACAGACCATGCTTCCATCGCCACAGAGGTTAAGATCATTGACACTCTTAAGGCAGAGGGCATCGACAAGAGAGACCTTGGCCGTGAGAAGTTCCTTGAGAGAGCCTGGGAGTGGAAAAAAGAGTACGGCGGAACCATCATTTCTCAGCTCAAGAAGATGGGCTCTTCCTGCGACTGGGACAGAGAGCGTTTCACCATGGATGACGGCTGTAATGAGGCTGTTACCGAGGTTTTCTGCAAGATGCATGAAAAAGGCTACATCTATAAGGGAAGCCGTATCGTAAACTGGTGTCCTGTATGTAAGACCTCCATTTCAGACGCTGAGGTTGAGTACGAGGAGCAGGCAGGCCATTTATGGCACATCAAATATCCTGTGATCGATGAGGACGGAACTGTTTCAAAGACAGAGTTCATCGAGTTTGCTACAACACGTCCCGAGACAATGCTTGGCGATACAGCTGTTGCGGTTAACCCTGATGATGACAGATATAAGAGCTTCAAGGGCAAAAAGGTTCTTCTTCCTATTGTTAACAGAGAGCTTCCTATTGTTGAGGACTCTTATGTAGATATGGAATTCGGTACCGGTGTAGTTAAGATCACTCCCGGCCACGACCCTAACGACTTCGAGGTAGGTAAGCGCCACAACCTTGAGGAAATCAACATCCTCAATGACGATGCCACAATCAACGCAAACGGCGGCAAGTTCGAGGGCATGGACAGATATGCTGCAAGAGATGCCATCGTAAAAGAGCTGGATGAGATGGGACTTCTTGTTGAGATCGAGGATTATTCTCACAATGTAGGAACCCATGACCGTTGCCACACAACCGTTGAGCCTATGATCAAGGCACAGTGGTTCGTTAAGATGGACGAGCTCATCAAGCCCGCTGTCAAGGCAGTTAAGGAAGGCGAGATCAAGCTTATTCCTCCGAGAATGGAGAAGACATATTTCAACTGGACAGACAATATTCGTGACTGGTGTATTTCCAGACAGCTCTGGTGGGGCCACAGAATCCCTGCTTACTACTGCGACAAGTGCGGAGAGGTAGTTGTAGCCAAGGAAGCTCCTACAGTTTGTCCTAAGTGCGGACAGACCCACTTTACACAGGATCCTGATACTCTTGATACCTGGTTCTCATCAGCACTTTGGCCTTTTGAGACCCTTGGATGGCCTCATGACACCAAGGAGCTTAAGTACTTCTTCCCTACAGACGTACTTGTAACCGGTTATGACATCATTTTCTTCTGGGTAATCAGAATGATTTTCTCAAGCTATGAGAACATGGGAACTTATCCTTTCCACACTGTTCTGTTCCATGGTCTGGTAAGAGATTCTCAGGGAAGAAAGATGAGTAAGTCCCTCGGAAACGGTATCGATCCTCTTGATATCATCGAGAACTACGGCGCAGATGCTCTTCGTCTTACTCTTATCACAGGTAACGCACCGGGTAACGACATGCGTTTCTACAACGAGAGAGTAGAGAACAGCCGTAACTTTGCCAACAAGGTATGGAATGCTTCAAGATTCATTATGATGAACATGGCAGAGGATGCTCCTTCAGCAATCCATCAGCCCATGCCCTCCGGTCTTGAGCCCGTTGATCACTGGATCATCAGTAAGCTCAACAATACCATCAAGGAAGTTACCGAGAACATGGACAAGTATGAGCTTGGTATCGCCGTTCAGAAGGTATATGACTTTATCTGGGATGAGTTCTGTGACTGGTACATCGAGATGGTTAAGCCTCGTCTCTACAACTCAGATGACAAGACTTCCCACGAGGCAGCTCTTTGGACCCTGCAGACCGTGCTTCTTAACGCACTGAAGCTCCTTCATCCTTATATGCCTTTCATCACAGAGGAGATCTTCTGCACAATGCAGGATGAGGAAGAGTCCATCATGATCTCTGAGTGGCCTGTTTACAAGGATGAGTGGAACTTCGAGGCAGACGAGAAGTCAATCGAGACCATCAAAGAGGCCGTAAGAGGCATCAGAAACGTTCGTACACAGATGAACGTTGCTCCTTCCAGAAAGGCAGCAGTATACGTAGTAAGTGACAAGGACGAGGTTCTTGATATCTTCACAAAGGGTAAGCTCTTCTTCGAGTCCCTTGCTTACGCATCAGAGTCTGTTTGCCAGAAGGATAAGTCAGGAATTGCTGAGGACGCTGTTTCAGTAGTTCTTGCAGATGCAACCTGCTATATTCCTTTCTCAGATCTTGTTGATCGTGCAGCAGAGATCGAGAGACTTACCAAGGAACAGAAGAAGCTTGAGGGTGAGCTTAAGAGATCCCAGAGCATGCTCAGCAATGAGAAGTTCCTTTCCAAGGCTCCCGCAGAGAAGATCGCAGAGGAGAAGGACAAGCAGCTAAAGTATCAGCAGACCTATGATCAGATTACAGAAAGACTTGCGCAGCTGAAAAAATAATCGCTGCCACTAAGCTGAGAGTTATGGATAACGAGTTATTAGGCAAGGCACGGAAGCTTATTGAGCGCTCCGATAATGCAGAAAAGATAACAATTGCAGAACTTGAGGATTTCCTTAACACGATTCCCAGATTCGCAGAAAAGCACTCCGCCGAAGAGACGGAGGCTTTTCTTGCGTACCTGGGTAATCCCGAGGAAAACATGAAGATAATCCATGTGGCGGGGACCAACGGCAAGGGCTCTGTCTGCAGCTATATCTCCTGGATATTGATGCGGGCGGGCTACACCGTGGGTACCTTTACTTCGCCGCATCTCGTTAAGATCAATGAGAGATTCTGCATAGATACCAAACCTATATCGGACGGTGTATTCCTGGTTGTATTTATGGAGACGCTGCGCCGAATATTTGAATACAAAGACGGGGAATTTTTCCCGACTTATTTCGAATTTCTCTTTTTTATGGCAGTACTTCTCTACGATGTATATCCGGTGGATTATCTTGTGATGGAGACCGGACTTGGGGGAAGGCTCGATGCCACCAACAGTATCAGGAAACCGGAAGTATGCGTTATTACGGAGATCGGCTACGACCATATGCAGTACCTGGGCAACACCCTTGAGGCAATAGCCGGCGAGAAGGCCGGAATCATCAAAAAGGGCGTTCCCGTCGTATTTTTTGACAAGACCAAAGAAACCTCAGATGTTATCAAGCAGACAGCGCTAAGCCTTGATACAAGGGCGATTGCGGTGGAGAGCAGAAATATCACCGATGTACATATTAATAAGGACGAACAGGGGAATAAATACATTGCTTTTTCGTATAATTCCCTTTATGATAAATATTGTGGCCTAAAGCTATCAACCTTGGCCAAATATCAGACAGAAAATGCCGCTTTGGCGGTAACTGCCTGTGAGATCCTAAGGGATCAGGGCGCCAATATCACTGAGTTGGACATTAATGATGGACTTATCAGTGCCAAGTGGGACGGCAGGATGGAAGAAATCCGGCCGGGTATTTTTGTGGATGGAGCCCACAACATTGACGGAATAGAGGCTTTTATTGACAGCGTTTCCGGAATAGAGTGTGAAGGACGAAGGCTCCTTTTGTTCGGAATCGTAGGAGACAAGCAGTACGGAGATATCATCGACAGGCTTCTTTCCAGCGGAATATTTGATTCCGTATTTGTAGCAGTACTTAATACCGAGAGGACCGTATCCATGGGAGATCTCAAGGCGGCCTTCGAGGACAGCAAGGACAGACTGGGAATCATAGGACTTCCCATTAAATATTACAGCAATGTCCGGGATGCCGTTACCGATATTATAACCATCAGGAAATCCGGGGATATGGTATTTGCGGCAGGATCACTTTATCTCGCCGGACAGATCAAGGAAATAATTTAAGAGGCTATTATGATCAATTTTGAAGAAGAACTTAAGAAATTCAAACCAAGTCTTGAAATAGAGGATGCAGAGGACATTATCTACAAGCAGGATCTTGACGATATGTCCGATGTCATTGTTAAGCTTCTCAAGGAAGCAAGTCAGGAAGCAGATACGGCAAAGAGGGTAAGATAACATGAAGTGTTATTATTGCGGAGCCGAGCTTACCAAGGATAGCACCTGCCCGGGCTGCGGAGCCAGGGTAGGAACCTACAAGAAGATCAAGAGTCTTTCCAACAGATTCTACAATGAAGGCCTTGAGAAAGCAGGCGTTAGAGATATGACAGGCGCTGTCGAGTCCCTTCGTCAGAGCCTTAAACTTGATAAAAACAATATAAATGCCAGGAATCTTCTTGGCCTTATATATTACGACACCGGCGAAGTGGTAGCAGCCCTTGCCGAGTGGGTTATAAGTAAGAACCTTCAGTCCGATAACAATCTGGCTGACAACTATATTGATGATGTCAGAAATTCACCATCTCTTCTGGACAACATCAATCAGACCATCAAGAAATTTAATATTGCGCTTAACTACTGTCATCAAAGCAGCTACGATCTGGCGGAGATTCAGCTTAAGAAGGTGCTCCAGCTCAACAAGAGACTGGTTAAGGCACATCTTTTGCTTGCCCTTTTGTGCCTTAAAAACGGCAAGTGGGACAGAGCCAAGATCGAGTCCCAGAAGGCTCTTGAGCTTGATACGGGCAATCTGATGGCAAGAAGATATCTCAAGGAAGCTGACAGTATGCTGCTTCCCGGCGAGAGCGGCAAGCTGGTTTCCGATGTGGCTGCGGACAATGACGGCTCCATCAGATACAACAGCGGCAATGAGATGATCATTCAGCCGGTTAAGAAGTCGGCAATAGCCAGATCCAGCTCCATCTGGGGAATCGTCCTTGGAATGGTGCTTGGTGTGGCGGCAGCATGCTTTTTGATCCTGCCTCAGAGAATTCAGAGTATCAACAGCAACAACCAGGCCAAGATCACTCAGATCAGCGAGGAGTCCGATTCCAAGTCGGCTCAGCTGGTGGATTATGAGCAGCAGATCGGTAACCTCCAGAAACAGGTTGAGGAGCTTCAGTCTCAGGTTACCGGCTATGAAGGCGTAGACAGTACTTCCGCTGCAATGAACAGCCTTATGGAGGCCACAGCCCTTTACATTAATGATCCCTCCGATATCGAGGGAATGGCAGGGGCTCTGGAGCATCTTGATCTTGATGCCATCGATGAGAATGTTTCTGCTGAGTTTATGTCTCTGTACAACAGCCTTATGTCACTGGTTGGACCTCAGCTTGCCACATCCTATTACAACACAGGCTATGAAGCCTACAAAGCTGAAGATTATGATACTGCTGTAGCCAATCTTTCCAAGGCATATCAGTATGACAATACAAATGTTAATACCCTGTATTATCTTGGCAACTCCTATAACGCCCAGGGCGATACGGATAAGGCCAAGGAGATCTATGATAAGGTTATCACCGATTTCCCGGGTACTCAGAGTGCTCAGGCCGCCGAAACCAAGTTGGCAGAGATTAACAATTCGGGGAACTAAATGATCAATTTTTCAGATTTAACTTTTATATTCAGGTTTTTGCCTGTTTTTCTAATAGTGTATTATCTGACCCCCATAGAGTTCAGAAAAGCCACTCTCCTTTTGGGGAGTCTGGTTTTCTACGGCTTTGGGGATCTTAGGATGCTCCCGGTTCTTCTGGGGGCTGTGTTAGTCAACTACTTTTTTGCAAGAGCTCTCCACGGCAGTGGGCAGAATAAGTTCCTGCTTGCCTTCGTCGTATTCCTGGACGTTGTAATGCTGGTGGAATTCAAGCTCCTGTCTCAGTTTGTTGACAGTTCATTCATGCCTATAGGAATCAGCTTCTTTGTATTCAAGATGATTTCATTTCAGGCAGACCTCTATCAGGGAAAAGTTAAGAATACGCCTAAGTTTATTGACACCGCTGCCTACTTTACCATGTTTCCGCAGGTGGTATCAGGCCCCATAATGCGTTTTTCGGATTTTGAAAGACACAAAGAAAACAGGACCATTCTCGAGATTTTTGAAAGAATCGAGGACGGTCTTAAGTTCTTTACGGTGGGACTTGGAATGAAGGTGCTTCTGGCAGATCATCTTGCGATGCTCTGGAATGACATCGGGACCATCGGTTATGAGAGTATTTCAACGCCGCTGGCATGGCTCGGCGCCGTTACCTATTCACTTGAGCTGTACATGGATTTCTGGGGATATTCGCTGATGGCAGCGGGAATTGGTGTTATGCTGGGATTTCCTTTTATCACCAACTTCGATCACCCCTATGCATCCCTTAGCGTATCGGAGTTCTACAGAAGATGGCATGCATCTCTTGGCTCCTGGTTTAGGGATTATGTATACATCCCGCTTGGAGGCAGCAGGAAGGGAAGCCTTCGCACTGTTTTCAATTTGCTTATCGTATGGCTTATAACCGGCTTCTGGCACGGCGTTACCCTGAACTTTATTCTCTGGGGAATGATCATTTTTCTTATCATTGTCTGTGAGAAATACATTGTTCAGAAGCTCCCCGGGGTTCTCAGATGGCTCATCGGCAAGATCAATGTGCTGGTGCTTATACCTCTTACCTGGGTTATCTTCGCGATTCCGGATTCACAGATGCTGGCAACTTACTTTACAAGACTATTCCCTTTCTTCGGAGCGGGAATATCAGTTAACCCCAATGATTTTGCCAAAAATGTCGGTATTTACGGCATTCTTATAGCTGTAGGCCTGGTGCTTCTGATTCCCAAGGTCTATGAGATATTTGAGAACCACAGAAGAAATATTGTGGTGACAATTGCAGTATTTGTGCTGTTCTGGGCCTGCGTATACAGCCTGGCCAACGCAGCAGGCAATCCGTTTATGTATTTTAGGTTTTAATCCTTGTATTAAAAGAAAGTGTAAGAGACATGAAGTTTTTCAAGACCTGCCCGATGTTTATTGCCATCGTGGTAAGTTCAATCTTCATAACGACTGTCGCAGTGGTGTTTGCAAACACTGTTTATGCGGACTATAAGGAAGGGTACGACCCGGAGAAGGCACCAATTATGGTACTTCCCATACGTGGCGCTACGGAAGGGGTATTTCCCTGGAACTATGTGCCTGAGGCAGAGGAGCCCTCACCTGAAACGCCCGGTTCTATTGATGAACTCCTGAAACAGATGCAGGAGGATACTGTTGTCGAAGGTCCTCAGGAAGAGCCTGAGGAGGTAGTGATAGAAGAGACGGTGGAAGAGCCGGAGGTTGATATATCCGCTGGCGATGTATCAGCTAATGATGTAGAACTTGTGGAAGAGAAGGTCTATGAGCCTCAGGAGGTTACTCCGGAGTACTTTGATGATGCGCTTTTCATCGGAGATTCAAGGACCGTTGGCCTGTCCGAGTATTGTCAGGAGCTGGATGAGCATGCCACCTTCTATGCCAAGGTGTCTCTCTCCATTTACACTGTGATGAAGAAAGAGTTCATCAAGACTCCCGAGGGTACCATCGGAGTTGAGGAGGCCCTTTCCAATCAGCAGTTTGGCAAGATATATATCAGCCTTGGACTTAATGAGATCGGCACAGGTACCGATGAGTATTTCGTTGAGCATTACATGGAAGTGGTAAACAGAATCCGTGAGCTTCAGCCCGATGCCATAATTTACATTCAGGGCATCATGCATGTTACAGAGAGAAAGAGTAACAGCGACAAGAATTTCAACAATGTCAACGTTGACAGAAGAAATGCAGCTCTGTCGCAGCTTGCGGACAATCAGAACATTTTTTACATTGACATGAACGAGGCGGTGGATGACGGTAACGGCAACCTTGATGGAAGCCTTTCCTTCGACGATATTCACCTCAAAGCCTCATCCTATCAGCTCTGGTATGACTACTTAAGACTCCATGCCATTGTAAAAGACTGATTCACAATTTGAAGAAAAAAACAAGATATTACTTTCTGAAAAAGGGGTGGTAAAATGTCTAGAGAAATGATTTTTAAGATGGAAAGACCGGGACTTCTTCATGAGGGAGACCCTGTTACGGTTACAGAGGGAGTGCTTCCCAGTAACTATTACTATACCATCGACCCGTCCCTTGCAATGTCGGGAAATTTCCCTTTCCGCGAGAGAATGCTGGAGAGGAAGGGCGTAGTCACCAAGGTTGAAGAGAACGCCAGAGGCTACTACGTAACCGCATTGTTCGGAGAGGATTCACAGGATAATACTTGATTATTTTTACATATAAGGAGGTCTATTATGCAGTACATTTCTACAGACAAGGCACCGGCAGCGATCGGACCTTATTCACAGGCTATTATCGCAGGAGATTTTCTCTATGCGTCAGGACAGATTCCCATCAATCCTGAGGATGGTGAGATCGATACAACAACTATTACTGATCAGGCAGACAGAGTTTGCAGAAATATCGGAGAGATCCTCCGTGCTGCAGGAACAGACTATGAGCACGTGGTTAAGACTACCTGCTTCCTTGCTGAGATGAGTGATTTCGCTCCTTTCAATGCAGTATATGAGAAGTATTTCACAGGCAAGCCTGCCAGAAGCTGCGTTGCAGTTAAGCAGCTTCCCAGAAACGTTCTCTGTGAAGTGGAGGTTGTAGCTTACCTTAAGTAATGCACTATCGTTGGGGGAAGGGTTATGAAGCACCGACTTATTTGCGCTTGTTTGCTGGCGTCTGTCCTTCTGTCGGGATGTGGGAGTCTCGTTGGAAGGCGCAATATAGACTCCGGTTTTGCCTATATAGAGAGCCATGAATATGAGAATGCTCTTGAGAGCTTTGCCAGTGCCGAGAATAACGGGGAGGACGAATGCCTATTGCACAGAGGAAGGGGCATCGCACTTCTTAAGACCGGCGAGTATGAGCAGGCTGCCACTGAGCTGCTGGCATCCCTTGCAGCCGATGAGGGAATAGTTGATGACATGGATTTTGACACCAACTACTACCTGGCGGAGGCCTTTTTTAACATGGGTGAATACAGTAAGGCCAAGGAGGTCTATGATGCCATTCTTGGACTTCGAAGTAAGGATAGCAGTGCTTATTACCTCAGAGGTGTGGCACTTCTGGCATCTGGCGACCATGACAATGCCTATTCGGATTTCACCAGAGCCATTACCTTAAGTCCCAAGGATTATTCCATGATCATCATGATCTACAGAGCTCTTGATGAGCACGGCTACGGAGATGAGGCCACAGCCCTTCTTCAGACCGCCATGGACAACGGTCAGAACTTCATGACCAACTACGAGAAGGGGCAGATTTCCTATTACCTTGGAAATAATGCCGAGGCCCAGAGCTATCTTGAGGCCGCCAGGAACGAGAGAGATCAGGAGAAAGAGCCTGTGGTCCTTCTTCTTGGTCAGACCGGAGAGAAACAGGGCGACTACAACTACGCCATCAGCGTATACAAGACCTATATAAGCGAGAATCCGGATTCCTCCCTTGTCTACAACCAGCTTGGCATGTGTCAGATCAAGCAGGGCGATTACGAGGGAGCTGTTGCTTCCTTCCAGTCGGGACTTGCCCTTGGTGATAAGGATGTGGAGCAGGCCCTTATGCTCAATGAGATAACCGCTTATGAATATATGGGAGAGTTCGGACTTGCCTCCTCTCTGATGGAGACCTACAGGCATGACTATCCCGATGATGAAGTTGCAGCAAGAGAGAACGTTTTTCTTTCTACAAGATAATATTGTAACTTTCGATGCATCCGTGGTGCTTTTTAGTGAGCATCTTGTGGATGCATCTTTTGTTATAAGGTTTCAGATCATATTCTTTGGGGTAAAAAAGTATGGGAACAGCTACGAATTCCGTTCATGAGAGCTTAACAAAAGAATATCTGGGAAGGGCGGGAAACTGCGGCATCTACGACAGATATCCCGATATTTCAGACAGAACTGCCTGGGAAGGACTCCCGCACCGGGTCAAAAAAGAGCTTATAGAAGAGGGTGAAGAGGCTCTTAAGGAGCCCTGGACCGAGCTTCTGATCTCGGATTTTATGACTTTCAAAAGAACCGGTAACAGAGTAAGGTTCGAGGATAAGTATTTTCCCAGAAGAAGGAAACTAAATAAGCTCGTAATGGCAGAGTGCGTTGAGAATAAGGGGCGGTTCCTTGATGATATTCTGGACGGACTCTACCTAATATTGGAGGAGACCACCTGGTGTCTTCCGCCCCATACCAGCTATGAGAGAGACGCAGAGCAGGAGATACTTCCCGATGTCACCAGGCAGATCATAGACCTGTTTCAGGCAGAGAGCGGCGCTGAGGTGGCCTTTATAGAGTATCTTCTTCGCCCTGTATTTGATAAGATAAGCCCTCATATCGGAATTTATGTCAATGAGAGGCTTAAAGAGCGCATCTTTGAGCCCTATCTTCATCAGCATTTCTGGTGGATGGGAGATGGGCAGCAGACCATGTGCAACTGGACTCCCTGGATAACCCAGAATGTTCTTATATGTGCACTTACAAGAGAAGAGGACTTTTTTACCGTAAAAGAGAGACAGCAGTTCCTGGAAAAAGCTGCTGAATCCTGCGACTATTTCCTTGATGAATACGGAGAGGACGGTGGCTGCAACGAGGGAGCCCAGTATTATTCCCATGCGGGACTGTGCCTCTTCGGATGTCTTGAGCTTATGGACTGTTCATTAAAAAGCCCTGAATTCTCAGCTATATACAAGGAAAACAAGATTAAGAATATCGCCGGCTTCATCGTAAAGATGTATGTGGGAGAGGGATACTATGTCAATTTCGCAGACTGCAGCCCGCTGGCAGGAAGGCGCTGCGCGAGGGAGTTTCTCTTTGGTATGGCTGTTGGAGATGATGTACTTGCTTCTTTTGCTGCGGAGGATTACAGAACAGCACCAAGGAAGGACAGGCTTATATCCGGTGAGATCAATCTTTTTTACCATGTGATGCAGGCCTTTGCTGCCGGTGAGATGGAGAGTTTTGCTACAAGCGATGAGCTTCCTAAGGACTGCTACTTTGACAGCATGGGACTGATGATCGCCAGGGACAAAGTGTTTACTCTTGCAGCCAGGGCGGGAGATAACGCAGACAGCCACAATCACAATGATGTGGGCTCCTTTACTGTGTACAAGAATGGCAGGCCCTTTGTCATTGATCTTGGCGTTGGGACCTATACGGCCAAGACCTTTTCAGACAAACGCTACGAACTGTGGACAATGCAGTCCCAGTTCCACAACCTTCCTACTTTTGCGATGAGAGAGGTTGGAGATGTGCTGGGCACAGACCCTGCTGCGGATGCTAATAACCCTGATATCATCATGGAAAGAGACGGCAAAGAGTACTGCGCAACGGATGTTAACTGCATACTGTGTACTAATGTAACCGGCAGCAGTGGTAAAGAAGTTAGTTCTCTCAAGATGGATATCAGCAGCGCCTATGCGGTGGGAGATAAGATAGGAGACTTGGATTTTTCCTATGAGAGGACCATTGCTCTGTGCAAGGGAACGGGAGTTATCGTAACAGACAAATACACCGGACAGATGCCGGTGTATATGAGTATCATGACTTGTATGAGACCTGTTATTTCCGGGGATTCCTTTGGCGAAGCAGTAAATATAGATGTGGGAGACCTTGGAAGTATCCGGGTTACGGGAGGCGTCAAAAAAGTGCGGATAAGCGAATATCCCATAACCGATGACAGGCTCTCCATAGCCTGGAAGGGCAGTGTGTATCGCATTTTGCTGGAAATGGACGAGACAGCGACTGATTACGAGTTTAGGCTTCTTTGAGCTTTCTCTTGTTTTCGTACATTTCTATGTCAGCCCGCGAGAAAACCTCCGACACAGTTGTATCGGCGTTAAATCTGGATACACCGGCTGCGATGACCACGGTTCCTCTTTTTTTGTTTTTCAGGTTGTTGGCCTCAAAGCGCTTCATTATGGAGTCGATATTGTTGTAGTCGTTGCCCTGAGCCACAACCACGAATTCGTCTCCGCCCACTCTGAAAACAGGACTGTGCTTGAAGAAATCACAGATGATGTTGCAGCCGCTTTTGATAAATTCATCTCCGGCCTGATGACCTAAGGTGTCGTTTACCTGCTTCAGGCCATTAATATCAAATACTGCAATTGCAAAAGGTGACACTTTATTTGCGGATATCTGAGCGTTAAGAGTTTCTTCCGTGTCAGCATAGGCATGCTTGTTTTTTACACCGGTGAGTTCGTCCAGAATTGCTTTGTTTTCCACAGCAAAAAGGTGTTTCTCATATTCCTGTTCACGGCGAACGCGCTCATCCACATCGATGACACCGAATATAAGTTTTTCATGATCATCTTCGCTGACCCAAACGGCACGCGCGATCACATAGTTTGGTCTGCCCTGGATGTTGAGTCTGTGGCTGTGTTCAAACACGCCTCTTGTCGCGATGGTTTTTATGATGTTTTCTTTGGTGAAGGCTGACAGGAAGCTGTCATGGTCTTCATGATAAATTCCCTTCGAACTGTTCTTTATTACTTCGCTAAAGAAGTCATCACCTTCATCCTCCATTCCCATATCCGTTATGATACCTGCCGGAGTAAATCTGGTGTAATGGCCGGTTTCCGGATCTACGGTGTAGATATAAATATAATCACCGGAGAGAGCGCCGATTCTTGAATAGACCAGCTGTTCTTCCTTTGCAAGGCTGATTATCTCGCGGTTTTTGATCAGCTCATCTACATCGCTGACGCCCATGATGATATGCTTTTCATCGCTGCCGACTCTGACAACCTTCAGGCTGACATAGGTGAGAGAATCGCCTATAAATATTCTGGTAACAAGGGAAAAGATGCCGTTATTATCAAGGGCATTCATGATTTTTTCTTTGGTAAAATCCTTGATGAACTGCGACTTATCTTCTTCCTGCATAGTGATATTGAAGTCCGGCCTGGTCAGGTCAAAGAAGTTTGTTCCTTTCGATTTTAATGTTATATCTCGGCGTGTACCGTCAGATATGTATTGGGAGAATTCTTCTGTATCCAAATCAACAAAGTACAGGGATATGTAATCAGAAGACAGAGTTCTGGCAATGTAATTGTAGGTAAGGTTGTCTTCGGAAATCTTATCGGAAATTGACAAAATAGCAATAGCGATGGCGCTGCATCCGGTAACGGGATTCTGAGCAATCCTTCTCATAAAAAGCTGCAGACTTCTTCCGTCCGAAAGACGGTCATCGATAATAAGCCGGTTTCCGTTCTTTGCGCACTGCCTTATCTGTGTGAAGGTATAGTATCCGGGCCCGGGTTTTATGGATGAAATCTCAAAGGAAGAGCACTCTCTTAAACCCGGAAGAGCAGCGGCTTCAAATTCCTTGAAGCTTTTGTTGCTTCGAATTATTTTTATCCGTTCATCGTCCATGGAAATGATGATCATCGGCAAGGTGTCAAAATAGTCTTTTAACCCGTCGCTTTCGCTCTTGGAAAAAGAAAGATCATAGAGGCTTATCTTGCCAAGCTGCTCGTAGTATTCACCCTCGGCGGGATTCTCAAAGCCTATCTGAATGCCTTCCTCGTTCCTTTTGATGATCTGAGCAAGGGAAACCGGAGTGGTGTAGTAAAAACCCTGAAGCTTAGTGCAGCCGATCTCCTTCAAAAAGTCTGCCTGTTCTTTGACTTCCACACCTTCGGCAACGGTGTCTATACCAAGGGAGAGGGCAGTCTTAACAAGTTCTGTAAGAATAATCTGACCGTCAACGCCATCCAGGATCTTATCTACGAATATTTTATCTATCTTTAAAAGGTTGAATTTGATCTCAAGCAGGATAAGCAGTGATGAATAACCGCTTCCGTAGTCGTCCATCCACACCTTAATACCCTGGGACTGGAAGCGTTCAACCTGAGTCTTCATGAAACCAATATCTCTCGAAACAGTTCTCTCCGAGAGCTCCACAGACAGTTTATCTCTCGAGAGCCCGGAAGCATCAACTCTTTTTACGATTTCCTCCACCATGTCGCAGCACTCAAAATCCGAAGCGGCGAGATTGATGGACTCAGGAACTATGAAAAGACCGTGTTCGCCCTGGCCCTTCATCTTATTAAGGACTCTTTCAACCATATACAGATCAAGTTTGTAGGTGAGTTTTTCTCTTTCGAGCACAGGAAGAAAGTCAGCTGGGCTAAAGGTTCCTTTTTCGGGATCTTCCCATCTGGCGAAGGCTTCCTCATCGGATACAAGGCCGCTGGCGGAGCGGATAAGTGGCTGATGATAAGCCTTTATCCATTCCTCTTTGATGGCTCTGTCAAGATTGTCGATGAAGTACTGATCGGTTACCTTTTCTTTGGCTTGCGTTTTCAAGGCTGCAGCTCCGTGGATTATGATTGGACAAACGGTTTACAGTATATATTTTATCAGATTTAAATTGGGGGGGTAAATTTTATTTGATTTTTTCTTTTTTTTAATAAATATACAAATAATAATTAAAGATTTGCATACTATTGATCCCGAAACAATAGTAGTATTAAAGAAGTATAGTCTATGAATTAAACAGGAGAATTTCTTATGAGTACTGATTGGAGCAGGATAGCTGACAAGATTATCAGAAAAGAGAAGAAAGTGGCTGCAAGAAGCAGAGGTAAGATTCCATACACCGCAGCCGGACATGTTTTTGACGATAAATCGGATAAAAAGGATATCTGCTGGTGGACCAACGGCTTCTACGGCGGAATGATGTGGCAGCTCTATCACGCCACAGGCAATGAGCTGTTTCGTGAGTGTGCGGAAAAGCTTGAAGTTAAGATGGATGCCGCATTTATGGATTATAACGGAATGGACCATGATGCCGGCTTTCGCTGGCTTCCAACGGCTGTCGCAAATTACAGATTGTCCGGTAGTAAAGAGTCCAAAAACAGAGGACTTCTTGCTGCGGCAAGCCTTGCAGGCAGGTTTAATTTGAAAGGCAACTTCATCAGAGCCTGGAACGACTGGGGCGATGACAGGGATACAACAGGCTGGGCAATTATCGACTGCATGATGAACCTGCCTCTTTTGTACTGGGCATCTGATGTTCTTAAGGATCCCAGATTCAAAGACATCGCAGTAGCACATGCGGATACAGCCATGGAATGGTTTATAAGGGAAGATGGATCCGTGAGGCATATTGTAGGCTTTGATCCCGTGACCGGAGAATTTGACAGAGAATACGGCGGACAGGGCTATGGCGAGGGTTCTTCCTGGACCAGGGGCCAGACCTGGGCTCTGTACGGCTTTACGCTGAGCTTCATACATACAGGCGATGAGCATTATCTTGAAACCGCCATGCAGGTTGCAGACAGATTCTGCAGCCGAATCCCTGAAGACGGCCTTATCCCCGTTGACTTCGACCAGCCCGCAGAGCCTCATTACATCGACTCCACGGCAGCAGCCATCGCATCCTGCGGACTTCTTACTCTTGAAAAAGAGCTTAAGGAAAAAGATCTTTCCAAGGCTGCCGCATACAGAGCCGCCGCAGAGAAGATGCTTTCAGTCCTTGACGAAAAGGACTGCGACTATGATCCGGAGCATGATGAGCTTCTAACAAGGTGCTCCGCTTCCTATCATGATAAGGACCATGAATTCCCGATTATCTACGGTGACTACTATTACATTGAAGCCATCTGGAAATTGACGGATAAGGAACTGTTTATCTGGTAATACGCAAAAAGTAATCACAATATGGACTTTATGGAGAGAGACAGAATGAAGTTTGAACCCAAACACCTGGACTTTGAGCTCAGCCCTTTTACAGGTCTTACAAGAGATACCTGGATAGATGCTGCAAAATATCTTCTTTCGGGAATATTTAAAAATATAGAAAATATCGAAGCTCCCGTGGTTATGCCAAGGTATGAGACCAAGATCACTTACCCTTCCAAGGATGCTCCCATGTGGCGCATCAAGGCCGAGTACTTCGAAGGCCTTGCCAGAAGCTTTTTTATCGCAGCGCCTCTTATCCATATAGAGCCGCAGCTTACCTTAAACGGGATTAATATTCGAGATTATTATAAAAAGCAGGTTCTCTGCGCCGTAACTCCCGGGGAAAAGAATTATGTACTTAATTATTCGGATATGAGAAAGCTTGATGATTCGAACAATCCCAATGCCTGCTATCAACAGACCGTGGAGACCGCAGCCCTTGTTATCTGCCTGTGGCTCTCCAAGGATGAGATCTGGGATACCTACACCAAGGAAGAGAAGGATAGAATAGCAGCTTTTCTCACCGACTTTGCCCATTCCAATACCGTGCCCCAGAACTGGCGCCTTTTTAACATGCTGGACATGGCTTTCCTATATATGAACGGTTACCCCATCGATGAAGACATTATGAGAGACCACGCCCAGAACATCCTCGGCTACTATGTGGGAGATGGCTGGTACAGGGACGGACAGTGCTTTGACTACTATTCCTGCTGGGCCTTCAACATGTACACCGCCATCTGGAACAACTGGTACGGCTATGAAAAAGAGCCTTATATCGCCGGCAAATTTGAGGAATATTCAAACGAACTTATGAAGACCTATCCCGATTTCTTCGACAGGGACGGCTTTACCAATATGTGGGGCAGAAGCGGCATATACAGAAACGCCGCCACCGGCGCTTTTGACGGGAATCTCCTTATGAGAGAATCCTCCATAGATCCGGGCCTGGCCAGAAGAATCTGCTCCGGATCCTTGCTTCAGTTCCTGACAAGGGACGATTTTCTCTGGGAAGGAGTGCCAACCCTTGGCTTCTACGGCCCTTTTGCACCTCTCCTTCAGGGCTATTCCTGCGCAGAGTCTCCAATGTGGCTCGCCAAGGCCCTTTTGTGCCTCCATCTTCCTGAGGATCACCCCTTCTGGACCGAGAGAGAGAGCGGCGGCACCTTCGAGCAGCTGAAAAAGAATGAAACAAAGGTCACAACCCTTGATGGCCCCGGACTTTGTTTTGCAAATCACGAAGCCAACGGGATAACAGAGCTAAGAACCGCCAAGGTCATGAAGGCCAAGGATGATGAGCACGGCATGTGGAACTACAGCAAATTGGTATACAGCACCAAGTTCCCCTGGGAGAGTAAGCCCGCTCCGGACGTGGAATCCCAGCAGTATGTCCTTGAATTTCTTCCGGAAAAGAAATATCACAAGGGTAACGTAACCCTCTGGCACGGAGAATCAGACGGCGTTCTCTACAGAAGACAGGTCTTTGACTACGAGATGGAGACAGAGGATCACTGGCGCACAGTTATGAACCTTGCTGACTTTGCAGTGCCCTGCGGAATCTTCAGAGCCGATAAGATAAGAATGTACAGAAGGCCCTTAAGGCTCACCCTTGGAAGCTTTGGCTTTCCCGACAACGGTACCGAGATCATCCGCAGGGAGAAGGATGGCTACAAGGCGGTTATCCTGAAAGGACATGACCACACCGGAAAGGAAAAACAGCTGGCCTTTACCATCATGGACGGCTGGAGCGATATTAAGATAATAAACAGCGAGGGTACCAACCCCGACAGCCGAAGGTCAATAGTCCTTTATGCAGAGACTGTGAGGGATAAGCAGTACGGCTACGAGCCATATTTTCTTTTATCTCAGACTATCACAAAAGAGAGCCTTGAGGACTTCTCCGAAGACGAGATATTCCCAGTGTCCGACGTGGTTTACACCGATCCTCAGGGCTGCGGCGGCTACGGCCCTGTTACCATTAACTTCAAGGACGGCACGAAAAAAGTAGTTGATTTCTCCCGGATAGAGAGTAAACTTTCTCTATAATATACGAGGAGAAATGAGGAATTGTTATGGAAAAAGATATCCTGATAAGAGAGGCTCTTTCTTCAGATGCTGAGGGACTTCTTGACATTTACCGTTACTATGTTGAGGATACCGCCATCACCTTTGAGTACGATGTGCCTTCAGTAACTGAGTTTGAGGGCCGCATCCGTAAGACCCTGGAGAAGTATCCCTATATTGTGGCAGAGGACAGGGAGAGCGGTAGACTCCTTGGCTATTCCTACGCTTCCCCATTTAAGGAGAGAGCGGCCTATCAGTGGAGCGTTGAGACCACCATCTATGTGGACAAAGACTTAAAGAGAGCCGGTCTTGGAAGACTCCTCTATAACGAGCTGGAGAAAAGGCTGGCTGACATGGGAATACTTAATGTCAACGCCTGCATCGGCTACCCCAACGGAGCTGAGGATGAGCATCTTACCTATGACAGCGTAAGATTCCATGAAAAGCTCGGCTATTCCATGGTGGGAGAGTTCCACCAGTGCGGCTACAAGTTCGGACGATGGTACAACATGGTCTGGATGGAGAAGATGCTGGGAGAGCACACAGACACACCCAAAGAGATTAACCTTTTATGAACAAAAGAAATTACTCCAAAGAACTGGAAAAGAAAATAGAATCCTTCGCAAACAAAAGCCAGAGGCCAAGGCTACTCCTTCATGCCTGCTGCGCGCCCTGTTCTTCTTATTGCCTTGAATACCTGCGTGAATACTTCGACATCACAGTCTTTTTCTACAATCCCAATATCACCGAGGACGAAGAGTATAGGAAGCGTGTGGAAGAAGAGAAGAGACTCATCGCTGCCTACAACAGCCAGATTGACAGCGGCAATTTTGAGGGAATGAATTCCACCGACAAGGCCGGCAAGATACAGATCCTTGAAGGTAACTACGAGCCCAGGGAATTCTTCGAGGCGGTAAAAGGGTATGAGCTGTGCCCCGAAGGCGGGGACCGCTGCAGGATATGCTTTGAACTGCGACTTGGCGAGACTGCAAGGATCGCAGCGGCGGAGGACTATGAATATTTCACCACAACCCTTACCATCAGCCCGTTAAAAAACGCCGACGTCCTGAACGAAGTAGGCGAACAGGCCGCGGCGCAGATTAATTCAGACTGTGGACAGGAGAAAGTTCATTTCCTTCCCTCTGATTTTAAGAAAAAAGAAGGCTACAAGAGATCAATAGAGCTCTCCAGGCAGTTCGACCTCTACAGGCAGGACTACTGCGGATGCGGCTTCTCCAGACAGGAGAGGCACCCGCAGGACTAAGCCTTACGACTTATATTTCGTCCATCTCGTCAATGTCATGAACATCGCTGGCTCCGAAGCCGATGTTCTGCATGCTGACGGTTCTTCTGCGAAGCCTTGCGCTCTCTGAGGCCTGAAGGATGAAGTCCTTGATCTCACGGCCGTGCTTGATGTTCTTCATGACGATAGTGCGGTCAGTAACATCGGAAGTATAGAGGATGATGGTGGACATGCCGCCGATTCTCTGCATGAGAGTACTTGTGATCTCAACATCACTTATCTTGTACATATAACAGTCGTTTTCTCTGACTGTAAAAAATCCCTTGATGATGGTAAGTACATTATCGCGAATCTCATATTTGGTGAAGGTCCAGGGAAGACCCAGAAAGAGCCATCTGCACCTTTCTGTGTAGCGAAGCTCGCCCTTGGCCTCTGTGGATTCTGCGTACTGATCGGGATTAACTATTTTAGCCATTTGCATTTGTCTCCTTTGGAATATGTTGGGAATAGATAGCATTAATTATATCCTATTTATGCAGCGGCAGAAAGTGTTGTATAATACAATTGATAGTACGCAATACAAAACACACGTAAACGCAGTAACGATAACGGGAGAATACATGATTCAGCTTGCGATTGTTGAAGACGAGGATTCCTACGCTTCTCAGCTGACGGAATACATAAATAAATATCAGGCGGAAAGCGGGAACTACTTCAAAATAACCAGATTCTCCGACGGAGATGAGATCACCAACGGCTACAAGGGCCAGTTTGACATTATCCTGATGGACATTGAGATGAAGCTCATGGACGGAATGATCGCAGCCGAGGAGATCAGAAAGCTTGATCAGGACGTGGTCATTATGTTCATCACCAACATGACCAACTACGCCATCAGAGGCTACCAGGTTGACGCCCTTGACTATGTGCTCAAGCCCGTCAGCTATTTCGCTTTTTCTCAGAAGCTTGGCCGTGCCATCGGTAAGATAAGGAAAAAGGACGTCAAATATATTTCCATAGAAATGTCCTCCGGTGTTAAAAAGGTGGACGTGGACAGTATCTTCTATATAGAAAGTGAAGGTCACAACCTTGTTTTTTACACTACCAGCGGAGAGTTCTATATTCGAGGAAAGCTCTCGGACTATGAAGAACAGCTTGCCGCCTATGGTTTTTTCAGGAGCAACAAGGGATATCTTGTGAACCTCAAGTTTGTGGACGGTGTTGAGAAGGGGAGCTGCCTCATTGCAGGCAAGCAGCTTCTTATCAGCAGAGCCAGGAAAAATGATTTTATGAGCGCCCTCACCGACTATATGACCTCGATTATGTAGTTGATACGTCGGGCAGGATACGGAGACGTAAATGGAACTGGTTTATCAGGATATACCAAGAATATATACAGCCCTTGCGGAGTGGCTGGCCTGTTTTGGCTATTGCCTGGTCCTTAAGAGGAAGGTCAAGAACGAGGATTTTATCCTCTTTACGATACTGTCGCTGGTAGTTCAGAGCATGTTTCTGGTGCTGACCAAAAGCCTTCCCGTTTACTTATGGGTGCCTTGCATGGGGATGGCGGTGGTCTTTATGTATGTGTATATGTATGCAACCTGCGACGCAACCGTCAATGTCATTGGCTATTACTGTGCCAGAGCGTTTCTTTTGGCGGAGCTTGCGGCTTCCCTTGAGTGGCAGCTGGCCTGCTATTTTTACAAATACAACAAGTCTATATTGCTGCAGTTACTTCTCCTGGTAGTGGTCTACGGAATTGTTTTTACCTGGGCTCATTACATGGAAGTCAGCATGACAAGGGGCATTTTCCAGCTGGAGATCAATAACAGAGAGCTGTGGGCTGCCATCATCATTGCCGCTGCGGTTTTCGCCTTCAGTAATCTTAGTTTTATCGTCAAGAATACCCCTTTTTCAGCCGGAGTTGTGGCGGATATCTTCTATATAAGGACCCTGGTGGACGTGGCCGGGATCATGATCCTCTACGTGTATCAGAGCCGTATCTGCGAGCTTCTTGCGGAAAAAGAGCTAAGGAACATCCATGCCATGCTCAAGGCCCAGTACGACAAGTACCGCAACTACCAGACCACCTTTGAACTCATCAACATGAAATATCATGACCTTAAGCACCAGATAGCGGGGCTTCGCGCCGAGATGAGCGATGAGAAGAGAGAGGAATGGCTCAATTCCCTGGAAGCAGAGCTGGAATCCTACAGTCCCGAGCTGGAGACGGGAAACAGCGTTCTTGATACCCTTATCGCCGGCAAAACCATGAACTGCAGGGCCAACAATATCAAGATAACCTGCGTGGCGGAGGGGGACGTCCTTGATTTCATGCACGTTGCGGACATCTGTACCATTTTTGGCAATGCCCTTGATAACGCCATTGAGAGCGTCTCTCTCATAGATGACCCGGAGAAGCGCCTGATACACATGGCCATCTCACAGAAAAAGAACTTCATCGTAGTGCAGATAGCCAATTACTGCGAGAATACTATCACCATGAAAAACGGCTATCCCGTCACCACCAAGGCTGACAAGGGAAACCACGGCTTCGGACTTAAGAGTATCAGATATACAGTGGAGAAGTATCATGGAACCCTGAATTTTGCCCTTAATGACAACTGGTTTGAGCTTAAGATACTTATCCCGCAGGGAAACCATTGATGATTTTAATTATACCGTTTATGACAAAAATCGTACCGTTTGTGACAAAAACGGCACGATTTTTTTTGCGTGATAATCTATAGGTGTAATGGCGCGTATGTATGTGCGCAAAATTTATAGTTTCGCTTCCTGACCAGTTGCGAACACTAAAAAGAGGGAGGTTCTTTTATGTTAACTATCAACATGAGCGATGTTATGAACGTCATAACATCCATCAAATCCTATCTGATAGCTATAGGAATCATCATCGCAGTTGCAGTAGTCGTAATGATCGCTGTAATGAAAATGAAGAAGTCCACCAAGAAGCTCATCAGAGGTACAGCACTTGTTGCTATGCTCACCGGTATTGTTATTTGCGTAAATATGATCTGTACAGGTCCCATGAGCACAATGCTTGACCTTGTAAGCGGAAGCGGAACGATCACAAAAGAGACATCCGACGCTACAACCGATCTGGCTGTACAGATTGCGGAAGAGGGTATTGTCCTTGTAGAGAACGAGGCAAACACACTTCCCATTGCATCAGGCAGCAAGCTCAACGTATTCGGCTGGGCTTCCACCAATCCTATCCTTGGAGGAGCAGGATCCGGTGCTCTTAACAGCGCCTATGCAACCATCGATATCCTTCAGTCACTCAAGGAGGCAGGTATCGAGACCAATGCGGAGCTGTCCAAGTTCTACACCGACTACAAGGCAGACAGACCTGAGGTTGGAATGTGGGCACAGGACTGGACACTTCCCGAACCCAATGTTTCTCTTTACACAGACAGTCTTATTTCAAATGCAAAAGCATTTTCTGACACAGCACTTGTTGTTATCAGCCGTTCAGGTGGTGAGGGAGCAGATCTTCCTGCCAACATGACTGCAGTGGTTGACGGATCCTTCCAGGATGGAACAACCTACACCGCAGGTGTTTATGATGACACATTAAATACTGGAAACGACTGGGATGCAGGTGATCACTATCTCCAGCTTACCAACAGAGAAGAAGAGATGATCGATCTTGTCTGCAGTAACTTCGACAAGGTTATCGTTCTTTACAACGGCGCCAATGCTTTTGAGCTTGGTTTTGTCAAGGATCATCCTCAGATCAAGTCAGTTCTCTGGGCAGCAGGAATGGGCCACGTTGGAATGAAGGCACTTGGAGAGATCATGACAGGTGCGGTTAATCCTTCCGGTAAGCTCATTGACACTTTTGTTTATGATATGGAAGAGACACCCTGGTGGAACAACTTCGGTGACTTCAATTACACAAATATGGACGAGTTCGCTGTTATTTCAACTAACTTCATGACAGGCGGCGAGTCCAGAGCAGATGTTTCCTTCATTGATTACATCGAGGGCATCTATGTTGGATATAAGTTCTATGAGACAGCAGCAGCTGAGGGACTTATCGACTATGACAGCATTGTTCAGTATCCTTTCGGATACGGACTTTCTTACACCTCCTTCGAGCAGAAGATGGGTGAGATCACAGAGTCAAACGGCAAGATTTCCTTTGACGTAACAGTAACCAACACAGGTTCTGCAGCAGGTAAGGACGTTGTTCAGGTATACTTCAATCCTCCTTACACCAACGGCGGAATTGAGAAGGCAACAGCCAACCTCATCGCTATTGAGAAGACTGATATCCTTCAGCCCGGCGCTTCACAGACCTTCACAATTTCTTTTGATACAGAGCTTATGGCATCCTACGATTATCAGAGTGCCAAGGCATATGTTCTTGAGAGCGGAGACTATATCATCTCTGTAAACAAGGATGCACACACAGTGATCGATTCCAAGACCTATTCAGTTGGAGCCGCTGTAACCTACAACGGATCAAACAAGAGATCAACAGATCAGATCACAGCAACAAACGTATTTGATTATGCACAGGGAGATGTAACATATCTCTCAAGAAAAGATAGTTTTGCCAACTATGCAGAGGCAACCAAGGCTCCTGCAAGCTATGAGATGAACGCAGAGGCCAAGGCTACCTTCTACAACAACAGTAACTACCTGACAGCTGAGGCTACAGCAGCTGATGAAGATCCTAATGCCACAGCAGTAACAACAGGCGCAGCTACAAGCTTAAAGCTCAAAGACCTCCGTGGTCTTGCCAAGGACGATCCCAAGTGGGATGAGCTCCTTAACAGCATGTCACTGGATGACATGAATGCACTGATCTCCCTTGGCGGATATCAGACCAACTCAGTTGATTCCATCGGCAAGGTACGTACAAACGACTGTGACGGCCCTGCATCAATCAACAACAACTTTACAGGTGTTGGATCCCTTGGATTCCCTGTAGGTGTAACTATTGCAGCAACCTTTAACAAGGATCTTGCTTACTCTTTCGGTGATTTCATCGGTAAGATGGCTAACGAGATGGACGTATCCGGCTGGTATGCACCTGCCATGAACATCCACAGAACTGCTTTTGCAGGACGTAACTTCGAGTACTATTCAGAGGACAGCTTCCTTTCAGGTATCATTGCATCACAGGCTTGTCAGGGATCCTGGTCCAACGGAGTATATGCTTACATGAAGCATTTTGCCCTCAACGATCAGGAGCAGAACAGACTTGATATGCTCTGCACATGGTCCAATGAGCAGGCAATCCGTGAGATTTATTTAAGACCTTTCGAGATGTGCGTAAAGAACACCGATATGCTGGCTGTAATGAGCTCCTTCAACTACATCGGTAACCGTTGGGCAGGTGGTTCATCATCACTTCTTAAGACAGTTCTTCGCGATGAGTGGGGCTTCAATGGCTTCGTTCTTACCGACTACTTCGGAGTATACGGATACATGTCATCTGACCAGGCTATCCGTAACGGTACAGACTGTATGCTGGTTAACTATCCTACAGCAACCAACAATGTACAGTTCAGAGATACCAACGGCGCTCAGCAGGCTATGAGAGAAGCTACCAGGAACATTCTCTACACAGTAGTAAACAGCCGTGCTTATGCACCTGAGAATCTTTCAGAAAAAATGGCATCCTGGAAAGTACTTATGATCGTACTTGATGTTATATTTGCAGCACTGATGATCTGCCTTATGTGCATCTTCATTAAGAACTTTGGCAAGAACAGAGCCAAAGAAGAGGCAGCACAGGCAGCTGCTGCTCAGGCAGAGAGTGCTAATACAGATTCACAAGAGTAATAATTACTGTTGATTATTCGGAAGGCGCCGGTCCAATGGGCCGGACGCCTTCTGATATTCAAACAAGCAAATGGGGATAAAAATCGTGAAATATCAGAATATCATTGAGAAGATGACAATTGAACAGAAGGCTGCTTTTTTACAGGGAAAAGGTGAGTGGCAGACCTGGGAATTCGACAGTCTTGGAATACCGTCAATTTTTTGCTCTGACGGACCTCACGGCATAAGAAAGCAGGCCGGAGCGGGAGACCACCTTGGACTTAACGCATCCCTTCCCGCCACATGCTTCCCTACAGCAGCAACAATAGCAAACAGCTGGGACACCGAGCTTGGAGAGACCCTGGGAGAGACTCTCGGTGAAGAGGCCATGGCCGAAGGCGTCAACGTTCTTCTTGGCCCCGGACTCAATATCAAGAGAAGCCCTCTCTGCGGACGTAATTTTGAGTATTTTTCTGAAGATCCATATCTTGCAGGCAAAATGGCAGCAGCCTATGTAAGAGGTATTCAGTCCAAAGGCGTATATGCCTGCCCTAAGCACTTTGCGGTAAATTCACAGGAGCTTCGTCGTATGGCCATGAACAGCGTGGTTGACGAGCGTACTTTAAGAGAGATCTATTTGACCGGCTTTGAGATTGCTGTAAAAGAAGGTAAGGCTAAGACAATCATGTCAGCCTATAACGAGGTTAACGGAACCTATGCCAACGAGAATAAGCATCTTTTGACTGATATTTTGAGAGAGGAATGGGGCTTTGACGGCATAGTTATCACTGACTGGGGTGCATCCAACGATCACGCTCTGGGAGTTGCTGCAGGTTCCAACCTTGAGATGCCCAATCCCGGCCTTGACTCCGCAAGAGAGCTTATCGCTGCGGTAGAAAGCGGCAAGATCAGTATTGAGGATGTGGATAAGAGAGTCGACGAGCTTCTTGACGTAGTTTATACTCTTACAGCTAATGCTAAGGATAAAAAGGATGAATTCGACATTCCTGCTCATCATGCAATAGCAAGAAGAGCTGCGGCAGAGAGTACAGTTCTTTTGAAGAACGAGGACAAGATCCTTCCTCTTAAGCCCGGCTCCAAGGTAGCGGTTATCGGCGACTTTGCCTTTGTTCCCAGATATCAGGGTGCAGGCTCCTCCATGGTTAATCCCACCAAGGTTGAGACCATCTCCGAGATCATAGGTAATTACGACCTTCAGGTTATCGGCTCCTCCAGAGGCTATTCCAGAAACGGCGAAGAGGATGCAGTGACCAAGAAGGAAGCTCTGGATATAGCAGCAAGAGCAGATTATGTCCTGTACTTCTTCGGACTTAATGAGGACAGTGAATCTGAGGGAATGGACAGAAACCATATGAGAATTCCTCAGAATCAGATAACTCTCATGCAGGAACTTGGACAGGTTAATCCCAACGTTATCGGTGTTATCAGCGCCGGATCAGCCATCGAGATGCCCTGGCATCATTACCTCAAGGCCATGATCCACTGCTACTTAAACGGACAGGCAGGAGCAGGAGCTGCTCTGGATATTCTTACCGGAAGCGTCAATCCTTCAGGTAAGCTGGCGGAGACCCTTTGTAGAAGATATGAGGATACTCCCGCTTACAGATACTATCCAAGCCAGCAGAGGACTTCAGAGTACAGAGAAAGCGTTTATGTTGGTTACAGATACTATGATACAGCCGGAGTGCCGGTGGTATATCCGTTTGGATTTGGTCTTTCTTATACAACCTTTGAATACAGCGACCTCACAGTCGGTGAAAACGGCGTAGCTTTTACCCTTAAGAACACCGGAGACAGAGACGGAGCCGAGGTTTCACAGCTCTATGTATCACTTCCCGGAGCTGAGGTTTTCAGACCTGCCAAGGAGCTCAAGGGCTTTGCCAAGACTTTCCTTAAAGCAGGGGAGAGCAAGAAGGTTGAGATCGCCTTTGACGATAAGACTTTCCGTTATTTTAACGTCAAGACTAATAAGTGGGAGGTTGAAGGCGGCAGCTACGACATCCTTGTAGGTGCCAGCAGCGCTGATATCAGACTTACAGGTGAGATCAGGAAGGAAGCGACCACCGACGTACTTCCTTACGTCAAAGAGTCTCTTAAGGCCTATTACTTAGGTAAGATTGAGACCGTTAACGACGATGAATTCGAGAAGCTCCTTGGAAGATCCATTCCCGATGGAAAGTGGAGCGGCAAGCTTGGAAGGAACGATGCTCTGTGTCAGCTCTATTACGCTAAGAGCGGTCTTGGAAGGCTTGTTTACAAGGTACTTACGAACAAAAAGAAGAAGGCGGATGAAAGCGGTAAGCCGGATCTGAACATTCTTTTTGTTTACAATATGCCCTTCAGGGCGATGGCCAAGATGAGCGGCGGTATGGTCAGCATGGATATGGTTGACGGAATCGTCAAGCTCGTGAACGGACACTTCTTCGGAGGTCTTGGCACAATTATCGGCGGTTTCTTCGGAAACAGCAGGAAAAACAAGGCTTATGAAGCTAAGATTAAGGGAGGCAACAAATAATGAAATTCTGGAGCAGTTTTGCAGAAAAACATCCCAAGGCAGCGCAGTGGATAAGAGAGGGAGGTTTATTCGTGATCGTAAGTAATCTGATCACGGTATTCAAGCTGTTACTTCTTATTTTCCTTCCCGCCGCATTTGGATTCCTTGGTGATAAGGCGTTCGGTTTTCCCGGAATCCCAATCACCATGTTTGGCCATACATTCCCCTGGTATATCATAGGATACGGCCCGGATGAGGGTGGTACGGCATACTTTGTGGCATATATGATCGCAATGGTGATCGGAGAGTTCATCAACTTCTTTATCCAGAAGTACTTTGTTTTCAGGAACTATGATAAGATCGGAAAACAGGCTCTTTGGTACATCTGTGCCTTCTGTGTGATCACCTGTATCGTTAACTCCCTTAACTGCATCTGGAAGGGCGGCATCACCTATGCTATTCCTCAGAATCTTGCATGGCTTAAGGAAATCGGAACCACAGTTCTTAACGGCGGTGTCAGCATGGTAGTATTTTTCTTTGTTAACAAGATCATCTTCCCTCAGACACCCAAGGAAGAGAAGAACTAAAACGTATTCGGCAAATTTAATGTAATCGGCAAAAAAGAGAGAACTCAGATCACTGAGCTCTCTCTTTTTATGATGTGAAGTCTATTTATTTCATCCTCGGAGGGGCGAGGCTATTTGTGGGAGGAGGCTATTCCGTGTATGGGGTTGGAATAGCCATGTGTAATGATTGAAAAAAGTATGTGTTGTGGGGATCAAGTAATTTGTTTTACTTGATGATCTTATATTAAAACCATAACCTAAATGCTTACTAAAGAGTTTGTGAACATTCTGTGAATGGGGTCTGACCCCAATTTTGGTTTGACTTTTCCGCTTTATCACTTTAAAATGGTACTAATTATATTTGTACTCGTGTATACAATCTTAAAAAGTGTTGTGGAAGGAGATGCCTATGAACGAATTTCTATCTCAGGTGGAACAGATCAATGGTGCAGTGAACGGCTTTGTATGGGGGCTTCCCATGCTGATACTTTTATGTGGAACGGGAGTCTTGATGACCTGTTTGACCAAGTTCTTCCAGGTAAGTCATTTTGGTCACTGGGTGAAGAACACCATCGGAAGTATTTTTACCAATTCTCATATAACAGCGCATACAGCCAAGGGAGATATGCAGATTTCCCAGTTCCAGAGCCTGTGCACGGCGCTGGCAGCAACTATCGGAACAGGTAATATCGCAGGTGTTGCGGCAGCTATTGCGGCAGGTGGACCGGGAGCTATTTTCTGGATGTGGATCGTAGCGTTCTTCGGAATGATGACCAACTTCTCCGAGAATGTCCTCGGTATCTACTATAGAAGACGTAATGAGAAGGATGAGTGGTGCGGCGGCGCCATGTACTATCTTAAGGACGGACTTGGGGCCAAAAGAGGCTGTGCACAGATCGGAGCTGCTCTTGCAGTACTGTTCAGTGTCTTCTGCGTTCTTGCATCCTTCGGCATCGGCAATATGAGCCAGATCAATTCCATTGCTGTCAACATGAATTCAGCATTTAACATTCCATACTTCGTAACAGGAATCATCCTGATGGCTCTTGCAGGTCTTGTAATCGTTGGCGGACTTAAGAGAATCGCCTCCGTAACAGAGAAGCTCGTACCTTTCATGGCAGTTATCTATGTTGTAGGAGCAATCATCGTTCTTGTGGTTAACTTTGATAAGGCCGGCGCAGTTTTTGCAGCTATCATAAAAGGAGCCTTCGGAATGAGGGCAGTTGGCGGCGGTATCGTAGGAAGCGGTGTTGCCATGGCTGTTCAGTGGGGAATGAAGCGAGGCGTTTTCTCCAACGAGGCAGGTCTTGGTTCCTCAGTTATGGTTCATTCAAGTTCCAATGTTCGTGAGCCCGTTATTCAGGGTATGTGGGGTATCTTCGAGGTATTTGCAGATACCATCATCGTATGTACACTTACTGCTTTTGCGGTATTGTCCAGCGGTCTGGTTGATCTTGATACCGGCAAGGTCCTTTCAGAGAACGTTTCCACAGCTCTTGTGGCTGAGGCTTTCTCAACAGTATTTGGCGGCGCAGGCTCTGCTTTTATCGCAATTGCAATCTTATTCTTCGCCTTCTCAACTGTTCTGGGCTGGAGCCAGTACGGCAGCAAGGGATTTGAGTATCTCTTCGGAACCAAGGCGGTTAAGGGCTATCAGATAATCTTCGTTGTATTCATAGTTATCGGAGCTACCATGGATCTGTCACTTGCATGGGATCTGTCTGATACCTTCAACGGAATGATGGCAATCCCCAACCTTATCGGTGTTATAACCCTTAGCGGCACCGTTATGAAGATCACCAAGAACTACGTTGACCGCAAGCTTCGCGGCAAGGATGTGAAGCCTATGCTTTCCGCCCTCGATGATATTCAGGAACTTCACGAAAAAGAGATCGGCTGAAAACCTCTATTTTACACTTATTTTATTCATAGTTTTTCTGCATTTTATAGAAGCATTCTATAATGATTTCGAGTATTATCGGTTAAAGGTATACAGAATACATGATTAATTGTCATTACTTTCAAGGATGAGGATGATGATATGCGGAGAACTGTTCGGGTAATAGTCGCGGCTATGCCGGTCTTTTTTGGAATCCTGGTGGCAGCGCTTTTTTCCATTGTGCTTTTTATTCTTTTTTCCAACAGACCGCAAATAGACAAGCCGGTGAAGATCGGCGGAGTTTTCATTGATTCCATAGAGGATGACGGATGGAGTGAGATCCATTACGAAGGCCTCAGCGAAGCATGCAAAGAACTTGATCTTCCCCTTGAGATCGTGGAGCATGTGGATGAGACCGCAGAGGCCACAGCGCCTGCAGTTGCGGAGCTTGTGTCCAAGGGCTGCAATTGTTTTTTCCTTACCAGTGGCGGTTTTGGTAATAACTGCCGTAAGATAATCGAGAGCTATCCCAACGTGTTTTTTTTACCGTGTCCACTGAATGTGACGCGTCCAATGTATATACCTATTTCGGAAGAATCTATGAGATGAGATATCTGGCCGGTATCATTGCCGGCTCCATGACCAAGACCAATGTCCTTGGCTTTGTGGGAGGAACCAACACTCCCCAGGTGGACAGAGGTGTCAACGCCTGTTATCTTGGCGCCAAATCAGTTAATCCCGATGTAAAACTTAAGGTCCGTTTCATCGGCTCCTGGAGCGATGAACAGGCAGAGCGTGAGGCGGCTGAGAAGCTGATATTCGAGGACGGTGCCGACACCATTTTGCTAAAGGGTAAGGTAAGTGACACCGGCATCGGTATGAAACCTGAGGATATTGATAAGAAGGCCGATGAGATCGAGGAGTATTACTTCAAGGACGACTTCGAGAATTATGGCATCAAAGTGCATGCACTTAAGAGCGCTTCAAGGCTGATAGGAGCCTATGACCTGTCCGACAAGGCCAAGGCCCTTGAGGAAGCCGTGAAGGAAGGCAATATAGATTATGTCAGAGACAACAACTACGAACTGATATCGCAGTACAGGTCCTACAAAGACCTGCTTAAGTATATTTGAGGTGGCAAATGAGCGATAAAAAGATTCTTGTGGTGGACGATGACGAGATAGTACGCATGCAGACCAGGGGCATACTGTCCCGCAAATATGAGGTGGTCATGGCGGATTCCGGCGAGGCAGCCATAGAGCTGTACCGTAAGGAGAAGCCCGACATGATCCTCTCTGACCTTATGATGCCCGGAATGGACGGCTTCCAGATGGTGGAGACATTAAGGGAAAAATATGACCTTATCATCCCCGTCATGTTCATGACAGGCCTATCCAGCGACGAGAGCGAGGAAAAGAGTCTTACCAACGGCGCTGTTGACTATATCAGAAAGCCCTTCAAGGCAGACGTACTCCTTCGGCGTATCGACAACATCATGGACAACATGGAGCGCCTTAGTGGCCTTCGAAAGGCTGCGGAGAATGATCTCATGACAGGCCTCTACAACAAGACTACTAGTGCAGAGAAGATAGGCGAGATCGTAAAAAGCGGCAACGGCATTCTCATGATGATAGACCTTGACAGCTTTAAGCTGGTAAACGACATCTACGGCCATGAAAAGGGCGATATGATCCTTATCAAGTTCGCAGAAATCCTTCGCAGCGTCATGAGATCCACCGATATCGTGGGAAGAATCGGCGGCGACGAATTCATAGCCTTTTGCCAGAACACCAGAGACGAGAGGATGCTCAAGGAAAGAACCGAGTTCCTTAACCGCAAGATTGTTAGCTACGCAAAAGAGTGCCTTGCAGAGGATATGAACATCCCCCTTGGCTGCTCTATCGGTGCCTGCATCTGTCCTGATGAAGGTAATGATTACACCATGCTGTTTAACAAGGCTGACCAGGCCCTCTACGAAGTTAAGCAGAACGGCAAGCACGGCTTTAGCATCTACAGGCAGAACGATGCTGACAAGAAGGATAATGAGTCCCACAACAGCACCACCGATATCAGAATGATCCTGGGCGAGAGAGCAGGACAGAAGGGAGCCTGTGTTGTTCCTCTGGAATGCTTCACAACTCTCTACAGATTCCTTATAAGATTTGAGCGAAACTATGCCTTTGGCATGTATTTTCTTATATTCACCCTAAGCAGCGACAAGGGTCCCATCGGAGATTATGTGGACAAATTTGTTGAGGTGGAATCCTCCTGCCTTAGAGGAAGTGACGTCATCACCAAATATGGTGAGGACAAGGTCCTTACAATGCTGATGAAGACAACGTCTGAGGATTATAACATTCCCGTGGACCGACTTATGAAGAAATGGAATGAGACGGAAGGCGCCGGGGATGTAACAGTAAAGCTCGATGCGGAGAGACTTTTTCTGGAGTAAGTTATGAATTATCTGCACAAAAATCCCAAGGTCAGTGTCCCCCTATAGAGGAGATGGTTTCTCCATACATTGAACTGATCGGCCAGATAGATGCCATAGCAGCCGGTACCGCTCTGACCAATCCCACCGATCAATATGTGCAGCTCAAGGAATATATCATGGGCTTCGTATTCGAGATCCTCGCAATGTTTATCTGTTATCTAATGGCCAAGGCAGTGCTTCTCATTGCCAGAGTCGTCATATATCACAATAAGGAAAACAACGAAAGACCCCTTCTCCCCTGCCTTGCCTGGGGAATCGTGGAGGGCGTACTGTACATGGATGTTTACCTTATGATCATCACGAGACTTGAGTTCTTTAACTTCGGTAAGCTTGCTATGGGCTGGATCACCCAGGATAAGATACTGAGTTTTCTGTTTGAGCATAATGTCATTGAGTTTTTCATATAAAATCCCTGTATGAAGAGAGATAAGATCAGTGAAGAAAAGGCGAATAATAATGTGCCTGGCACTTGCAGGAAGGAAGCGTAACGGAGGCGTAGCGGAATTGGAGAGAAGCCATGTAGTGGAGGCCTGTTGGTGCCAGGCATTTTGAGAGTGATAGCGGAGAATGTAGGATTTCCGGGGTGGGGGATGTCTGCTTGGGGACTGTCCAAAATCTACAATATACCGTTAATTTCTTAAGAAAACGCCTCCAAATCTTAAGATTCTGTTCGATTGCGTGTTCGAAAGTTTCTGTGTTATATTTTTTCAGTCGTCAGGATACTACCTGACAAAACATCTATTATTTCAAGGCCTCATCGCCCATAAGTCCCAAGTTATGAAGACTTAAGAAATAACCCAATACGGCAATGATCCGCAATCATGCCCGGATACTAAATCTTGGCGCTTGAAAGGGAAATGCTGAAAAATTATAATTAAAGGAGAACGAAAATTGACAACAACTACAACAGGGATCAACAAAAAGTATAAGGACAGGCTTTTCAATTTTATTTATGGCAATCCTGAAAACAAGGAATGGACTCTAAGTCTATACAATGCTGTAAATGGCTCAGACTACACGGATCCATCATTGATTGAGTTTAACACCTTGAGCGATGTACTCTTTATGGGCATGCAGAATGATACATCATTTATCATTTTTGATATTATGAGCGTGTATGAACATCAATCGACTCTGAACTATAATATGCCACTGAGGATGCTTCAGTATGTAGGAGAACTGTATTCCGGACATATTGCAAAGCACAAGTTAAACAAATATGGGCAAAAAAGGATAATGCTCCCTGTTCCGAAACTTGTGGTGTTTTATAATGGCGGAGATTATACTGAAGATGAGGTTATACTAAGGCTGAGTGATTCCTTTAATCCCGATTACAGGGAAACTGCAGATGTAGAAGTTAAGGTTAGGATGATAAACGTGAACTATGGCAGAAATAAAGAGCTTATGAAGAACTGCAAGACTCTGAATGAATATGCCTGGTTTGTGGCTTGTGTTCTTAAGAACTTGGTAGAACACGATATAAAGGCTGCAGTCAACATAGCGCTTGATGAGATGCCCCAAAATTTTGTAATTCGAGATTTCCTTTTTTCGCACAGACAGGAGGTTGAAGGTATGCTTGATACTGAATACAACGAAGCAGAGGTTATGGAACTGTTTAGAGCAGATGGGGAAAAACAAGGAATTGACAAGCATCTTATTACTCTGATTTGCAAGAAAATAAAAGCAGGGAAACACATTGAAGAAATTGCAAATGAAGTGGAGGAAAGTGTTGAAGACATTGCTCCAATCTACAATATTGCAATAGATTTTGCTCCTGATTACAGTGTAGAGAGAATATATGAAAAACTGAAAGAAGAAAAGTAATACTCACATATTTAAAGTAGAATGAAACTATCTAATGATAGTATCTCCGGCAGTTCAGAAATGGGCTGCCGTTTTTATTTGCGATAGCTCTCACAGCAAGCATAGGCTGCGCTCTCCAAGCAAAACAATTAATTGCGTCCGGCCGGGAGAGGATAAACTAGGCTGGCCGGTGTGTGGAGAGAGGCAGCTGTCTTCCTGTATGATGGCGCAATTTATTTCATTCCCGAAGGGAATTTCATGCCGCAAAGCGGATTTTCACTCGCCGAAGGGTATTTCATTCTCAAGTATATTGTATCCAAAAGTATCATGAAACCGTACAATTCTTAAGAATTCTTAAGATTGTGACCGGTATGTGAACAGCGCATGAGATGCCGGATGCTGGACGTTTCTTTGGTGCTGTTTTATTCCTGATAACGCAATACCGCAAAATACTTAAGATTCCTTAAGAATTGTTTACAAACCCGCATAAATACTGTATTGTATAGATGTTGGATGTGAAAAAACTAATTACGTAATCTGCTCCATCGTGAGTAACTTATTATGTTGACGGCGTGTCCAATTCGCTACATAACATTTCGGCATGATAAGTATCTTCCAAACATAAGACCATAGGGATTGTCAGTACCCACCACAACGCACGAGCCATGACTGATATTTGGCTGATTATGTGCTTTCTTAAGGCTACCATTTTTCTAGGGGCGTCTTCAAACCTATGGGCTGAGTGTTTTGTCTCGAAAAAAATGAAAGCATACAACAGAAAGGAAAAGCATGCAAAGTAATAACTTATCACAATTCTTCCCTATGATCAGGACCAGAGTACAGATCCTTGCAGAGATCAACAGCACTCCCGCACTCAGAAGTATATTTGAGAAATGGTCCTCGCAGCAGCAGGAACGCTTTCTTGATATATGCTGTGGAACCAGAGGTTGTAAACTTCTATATGATAGTTATTTCAAAGAAATCCTAAATCCTGATACTACACCGGAAAGACTTTCAGACCTTCTTAGCATTATCCTAAAGAGGAAAGTTACAGTAAAATGCCCGCTTCCCAACGACAATTCCCGCATCGGTGATGAACTGTCCCTTGTGATAACTGATATCGTTGTGGAACTGGAGGACGGCTCGATTGCAAATATCGAGATTCAAAAGATCGGTCTTACCTTTACCGGAGAAAGGTCATCCTGCTATAGTGCGGACCTGCTTCTTAGACAATACAAGCGAGTCCGTGATGAACGAAAGAAAAAGTTCAGTTACAAGGATATTTGTCCTGTATATACAATTGTCTTTATGGAAAGCAGCCCATCTGAATTCAAAGAGTATAGGAATGCTTTCATTCATACCTTCAGATCTGTGTCAGATTCCGGGTTAAAGCTTAACATGCTTCAAAATATAGTTTTTATTCCCGTTGATAATTATCTCGATAAACTTCATAATAGAGGTAGTATAGATGGAGAATTTGAAGCATGGCTAACATTCCTTGGATGTGATGAACCGGAGTATATTATCAAACTTATCAAGGAATATCCATATTTCGAGCCTCTATATCGTGACCTGTACAACATGTGTTTAAATGTGGAGAAGGTGATGGGAATGTTTTCTGAAGAGCTTAGGATTATGGATCGAAATACGGCGAAGTATATGATTGATGAGCTACAGGATGAACTTAATGATACAAAGGCGGCTTTGAATACTGCAAATGCAACCATTGCTGAGCAGGACGCCACTATCGCAGATAAAGATGCAAAGTTAGCAGATAAAGATGCAAAGATAGCAGATAAAGATGCGACGATAGCGAAGCTCATGGCGGAGAATGAAGCTTTGAAGAAAATGAGATAATGGTTGAGACAGAGCCTTGGTGTCAGGCACTTTGATAGCGATAGCGGAGGATGCCGGATTCCCGTGGGGACGATGTCTGCTTGGGGACTGTACCGAATCACCTAAATGTGAGAAAAAGTGTATCATTTATCAATAAAAAGTTATATTATTGTAATAGAAACAGTATGACAAAGGCAATAAAACATAGGAGAATGCACCATGAAACTTATTTTTAAAATAATCGTAGTCCTATTAAACAGCTTGTTTGCATTTTTTGGAATGCTCTGCCTACTGGAGATGATTGAAAGGGAGATTACGCCTCAGGACTCATTGGTTGGTCCCGAGGATTTCTAAGGCTTATAGGTAAATTGCAAATGTATTATGTGCGGCAGCTCAGAAATGGGCTGCCGTTTTATTTCACCGTTATAGCTCCCACAGCCTGGCCCACATGTTCACAGACCTGAACTACTCCGTTCTCTACGAAGGCATCGAGAATGAAGACGATGAGAACAGATGTAACAATATGTACGCCAGATACCTCCAGGGCTACAAGTATTCCAAGCCAATACCTATCGAGCGCCTTACAGAGTTCTTTGATAAGAGGCAAAAAGAAGCTTAACGGCTACCTGTGAAACTACTGTGATAAAACTGTGATAATTCTCCTGATATCATTTTCTTATAAACAATAAGTTTGAGAGGGAGAATATAGAAATGGGAATGATCACTAAAATCTTATCATTGGGATTCACAGTTATAGTATTACTTGTAGGAAGCATGACACATTCAGACGAGAAGGCCTCTGAGGCAGCACATGAGATAGAGACACAGGCCATGGAGATCGCCTGCCACCACTGCCACAGAAACATCACAGTGGATATCAGTAAGGACAGCGCTGTATGCACCTACTGTCATGAAGTTAACGAGTTCGACGGCTGATATAAACCCCGAACCACGCATAAATACTGAATAAACGAAATAACAATAATGGAAAAATTGTCCTCCATGTCGTAGAATACCTAAGTGTGGGCTTATAGCCTACATTGGGAGAGAGAAATACTGACATGGAGGACAAAATTATAGTATGAAAAAAGGTTTTATCCGTAGAACCCTTGGCCTGTTCCTTGCTGCGTCCATTGTGATTGCACAGATTCCGCAAGCAGCAGAGGCTTATGAAGGTGCAACGCAGTATGGGGAAGAACTCTCTGTTGAGGATTCGTCTGAGGTTATGATCTCAGAGGATTTTGCATCGGATGAGAGTTCAGAAGAGGCGTCAGATTATGAGGATTCTGATGCAACAAAGAATGAAACAGAAATTGAAGCAGAAGTTGAACCGGAAACAGAGATAGACGTTATCTCAGAGGACGTATCCGGCAATGAGACCGTAGAAGACGATACAGATTCCTATGAAGAGCTTGTTTCAGAGGATGATCTCGTATCTGAAGAAGCTGATGATGTTGCTGATGCAAAGCTCTTGGCAACAAGCGGCGAATTAGGAAGTAACATCAAATGGAGCCTTGATGCTTCAGGAACCCTGACCCTCACCGGAAGCGGCGTTATGGAGGACATGCTTCCAACTACCCGTCCCTGGGAAGATTATCTGAAGAGTATCAAGAAGGTTGTGGTAAAGGACAGCATTACAACTATCGGCAAATATGCTTTCTGGGAATGCTCTAATCTGAAGGAGGTTTCTCTGGAGAGTAACATCACTTCCATCGGCGAGGAAGCCTTTTATGCGACCGCGGTTGAGAGCATTAACTTTCCCTCATCCTTAAGAGAGATTGGCAGCAATGCCTTTGAATATGCTCATCTTACAAGTGTTACACTGCCTGCATCGGTTACCGAAGTCGGCAATTGGGCTTTTGCCAATAATACAAGGCTTACTCAAGTTGTGGTAGAGACCAAGAAGATGACAGTCTCAGGAATGTATGCGTTCCAGGAGTGCCCGATTAACAGTGTGACTCTGCCCAAGGATATGACAGTAATTCCCGAATATCTTCTTCATGATGCCAAGTTCGGCGATATCAAGATCACTATTCCCAAAACCGTTAAGATCATCGGAAGAAGTGCCTTCAGTGCATCTTCCAAATCTTCCGGAACCATGGAGGTTGTATTTGAGGATGGCTCACAGCTCTCTACCATCGGGGATTCAGCATTCAGCCAGGCACGTCTTTTCAAGATCACCCTTCCTGAGAGCCTTAAGGAAATCGACGATCAGGCTTTTAGTTCCACCAGAATATCTGAGATCGTAATTCCATCCAAGGTCAACAATATCGGTTCCTGGGCCTTCGCTGACAACAAGTTCCTGGCCAAGGTGACACTTAATTCAAATACCCTGACTGATTGTGAGATATTTGCTTTTGATGGCTGCGGCATAAGTCAGGTAGTCTTCGGAGATAATGTCACAGCTATTCCTGACTATCTTTTTTACAGTGCGGATTTCTCGGGATGTACAGTAACTATCCCTAAGAGGATCAAGACTATTGGTAAAGGCGCCTTTTATTCCGATGGCAAGGGAAGTATTGATGCACTTAAGTTTGAGGCCGGAAGTGAGTGTAAGAGTATCGGCAGTGAGGCTTTTGCCAACTGCAGGCTCTACGAGCTTCGCCTTCCTGACAAGCTCAAGGAGATAGGATATCAGACTTTCAGTGGAACATATATCGAGGATCTCGTGATTCCTTCGGGAGTTACCAAGATAGACGCCTGGGCATTTGGCGACTGTCCCCTTCTTTCCAAGGTTACAATACCTGCGTCGGTAAAGGAAATCGGCTATCAGGCCTTCACCACCACAGGGTCCAAGGATATCATGGTCATTGTACCCAAGGGATGCTATGCCTATGATTGGATAAAAAAGAACGCAAGTGACAATAATTATATTATCACCGAGAGTTTCCCCATTTCCTATGTCTTAAATGGCGGAACAAACAGCGATAAGAACCCTGTTAATTATCTAAAGGGCGAGAGCATCTCACTCTCTGCTCCTACAAGAACCGGCCATACTTTTGACGGTTGGTTCCTTGATTCCAAGTTCACCAAGGCAGCCCCGTCTGTGGACACAAGTAAGGGCGGCAAGCTCACCTTCTACGCTAAGTGGACAGCTAAGACTTATACGGTTAGTGTTAATGCAAACGGCGGTAAATTAAGCGGAGCATCAACCTTCCAGGTTACCTATGGCAAGGCTTATCCCAAGTTCACCACCACAGCCTCCAGAACCGGCTACAATTTCGCCGGCTGGTACACACTTCCCGAGGGCGGCAGCAGGATTAAGCCCGGAAGCACTGTATTTAAGCCTGAGAATCCTGACAGCGCCAAGATCTATGCTCATTGGACACCTGTTAAGTACAAGATCACCTACAGACTTGGGGGCGGTACTCAGAAGAAGGCTCCTGCGACCTACACAGCAGACAAGGACTGCGTTCTCGCAGTTCCCACCAAGACCGGCTACACCTTCGCAGGCTGGAAGGTAGAGCAGTCAGCAGGTAAAATGGCACTCTCCGGCGGCATCATCAAGGCAGGCAGCGGCAATTACGGCAACGTAACCCTGACAGCCACCTGGAACGAGAACGTATATGACCTCATCGTGCACAAGAACAATTCTTCAGACAGCAAGGATATCACCAACACCCGCAGGGTCAGATATACAGAAGAATTTGAGATGTACTCCATGGCAGGCTCCTTTGAGGGCTATCACCCCGAAAACGGCGGGAAATTTACCAGCTTCGTAGTATCAGTCAATTCCAGAGCTGACGGCAAAGGCAAGAAGTACTCCATGGCAAGTAATTACTCCGGGCTGTCAACCGGAAGTGATCCAAACGGCAAGGAAATAGCGCAGGTTCATCTGTACGCTCAGTGGGGCAAAGAAATCTTTTACCGCATCGGCTATGCGCTTGACGGCGGAACCCTTAAGACTCCTGTAAATGCCTATGATGGCAGCGCAGATGTCAAGATCCCCAATCCCACCAAGACCGGCTATAAATTCACCGGCTGGGATGCGAAGTACATTAACAGCCGGATGAAGCTTTCCACCAAGGGAAATGTCACAACCATCAAAAAAGGAAGTGCCGGTGACATATACTTCGTCGCTAAGTTCACACCGATCACCTACAATGTGAAGCTTAGCACCAACGGCGGTGTATACCTTGACAAAAACAACAAGAAACAGACCACCATGCTCTTTGCATCCGGGGTTGCCTACGGCGAAGATGTTACAAAGAAAGCAGATTTCTCCGATTTCTGCAGCAAGAGGCTCTCAAGAAAGGGCTATACCTTTGCAGGCTTTGCCACCGACAAGGCAGGTAAGAACCTGGTGATTAACGCGAGCGGAAGGCCTGTGGGTCAGTACACTTCCGGCATTAAGAATCTCACCACCAAGGACAAAGCTACAGTAACTCTTTATGCGATCTGGACTAAATAAAGACCTGTAATCGGCAGAATAGATAATTTAAACGCTTCTTCTTATCGGATAGAATGAAATCGATTCTATGAACAAACGGTAAGGAGAAGCGTTTTTATGGTTAAGGAAAATAAAGAAATGAGTAAGGCCAAAAAGATCATCATAGCCATTCTACTTATTCTGCTGACAATAGGCCTTGGATTTGCAATATGGGTAGTTGTGGTCCTGGGAATGGTATTTGGATTGTTTGACAGGCCGACTCTTAACGTATCCTCTTTTAACGGTTGTCCCGATACTGCAAGTGAGAGATATGTAGCTTACGTGGGATATGCGGATGAAAAAGAGCTGATATGCCTATATGATGTTGATACTGACAGCACCAGGACGATCGCTGTTATAGATCCTGAGGATTATTATCTTGTGTATGATCCGGTGCTTAAGGGTGACACTGTTGAATACAAAGTAAGAGATGATGATAATGACTTCGTTATCTATACCTATCACATAGGTAGCGAAGAACTGGAAGCTACCGAGCCGGTACATGATCATACCTACGGATATGATGTATGGAACAGCCTTACAGCAGAGATTGAGACACCGGAATACGGAACGGTCACCCTTTCTTCCAGTCATCTGGATCCATATTATACATGTACTGTTAATGGGGAATCTTTTCCGGTAGAAGTTGTTACATCCGAGGTTGACGATGAGGCCTCCATTTATTCAGAGGACTGCACCTACGAAAACGGTATTATCTATGCCAAGGTCATGTATCATGAGAATCCCTGGTCCAAGAGAGAAGGGTACTTCGCAGATCACAATCAGGCGGACAGGGCAGCCGGAAAAGAGGCAATTGTCGCCATAAACCCTGCAGACCACTCCTCTAAGATAATATACAAATGCAAGACCTACAAAGAGAGAATAATAGGTTACAAGGACGGAGCGGTGTATTATTACAAAAACGGTTTTCTCGTAAAATATAACTTGGAAAGCCGTAAGAAAGAAACAATAAGTAGCTTTGTCGTAGGAAGAACGCTGGTTTTTGCCTGGTGTAAAAACGATCTGGTTCTTCTAAATGTTGATAATTCTTATTACCACACCTATAAGGTTGAAAAGGTAGTATATGAGTTCTAAATAAGGCCAAATTTCTCAAGGCCTATAAGGATGCCGTCGTCTTCCAGATTGGCAGTTACAAAATCCGCGATCTGAGCGATCTCATCACTGCAGCGGCCCATGGCAACTGCGATACCGGCTTCCTCCAGCATCTCCTTGTCGTTGATGCTGTCGCCGAAGGCAATGGTGTCCGCTGCATCTACATTAAGAAGTTCGCAGACCTTGCGGATACCGGTTCCCTTGTTATAGCCCTTGGGAACCATCTCCCAGATAGTGGGAGTGTGAACCATATAGTCATACAGATCGGATAGCTCTTCGCTGCACTGCGCACTGGTTTCAGGGTTGCAGGTGACGGAGAGCTTGTTTATTTCCCATTTTCCCCATGAGTCTTTGATCCCGCGGAGTCTCTCACCCATTTCCCGCATTACCTTTTCGCCGTACATATCTCCGGTGTAGTCGGATTTCTCCATATAGAGGTGCTCAGGGCCTTCAAGGATTGGCTTGAAGCCGTATTTGTTCATGGCTTCCATGGTCCGGATTGCGTCATCCCTGGATATCAGGCGGTTGAAGATGGTCTTACCTTCATATTCGATCATGCATCCGCAGGAGGATACAATGCCGTCCCACCCTATATCAAGGAGCTCTTTATTAGTGACAAAGGCTCTGGCTCTTCCTGTATTTATGAAGCATTTGTGGCCATTTGCCCTGGCCCTTCTGATGCCTTCTTTGGCGCTCTCAGGTATGTAGTTCTTGTAATCCCATAGTGTTCCGTCTATATCGAAAAATATGATCATATTCAGGTCCTTTCTATAATTTCAGAAGTCTAACCGCTGCCGCAGTATTTGTCAAATCAGCTAAGGATTCGCTTAAGAAAATTTTAACTTGACAATATGTAGTTAGCTACCTATCATGGGATATGTATCATGCTACATATATATGATATGGGTGTCAAAAGTCAAAAATGCGTACATGCTTGCAGGTTAAGCATTTTGACTTTATGACCCGAACAAATATGAGGAATAAGCAATTTACGCAGTAAATTAGCGGTTTCCGAATATTTGCAGAATTGCGAAAATGACTTTAGTCATGGAGCAATTCGTATATCATATATTAATTGTCACGAATGAGAGGTGAGACATGAACTGCGAAGAAGATCAAAGGCAATTCTTCAGAGACAGAGAGCATGAGCCCACGAGCTTCAAGTTCAAGCTTATCCACGAATCCTTTGCCGCCATTATCAATAGACAGCTGAAGGAGGACGATATGACCTTTTCCCAGCTGATGCTTATATCCTACGTGTGGGAGAAGAGGAATCAGAAGGTCACCCAGAAGGACATATCCAAGGCTCTGCACATCAAGCATCCTACCACCATCGGTCTTCTTAAGAGACTCGAGGAAAAGGAGATGCTGAAGGTAGTGGTTGATCCTGACAACAGAAAATACAGGAATATCGCTCTGACTCCTAAGGGCGAGAAATTTGTGAAGCACAACAAGGAGAGAAAAAGATACACCGATTCATATCTGACCGAGGGCATGACCACGGAAGAAGTTACGGAGCTTAGAAGGCTCCTTGACAAGGTCATAGACAACATGAAGGAACTTCGGGAAGAAACTATGAACTGCGATGATCTTAACAAGAGTGAATAACAATTCAGGAGAGAATCTATGCTAAAAACACTTTTAAAACAGGTAAAGGAATACAAGCTTGCCTCCTTCCTTACGCCCCTTTTCATGGTCCTGGAGGTTATCTGCGAGATGATAATCCCTATTCTTATGGCCAAGATCGTGGATGACGGTATCGGATTTAACAATCCAAACGGAGGAAGCATGGGCGTCATCTTCAGGGTTGGAGCAATGATGATCGTCATCGCTTTGCTCGGACTTTTTGCCGGACTTGGCGGAGCCTATTACGGTTCACAGGCATCCACAGGTTTTGCCAAGAACCTCAGGAAGGCTATGTTTGACAACATTCAGACCTTCTCCTTTGCCAATATCGACAAATTTTCAACTTCAGGTCTTGTAACAAGACTTACAACAGACGTAACGAATATTCAGAACGCCTACATGATGACCCTCAGAATGGCCATGAGAGCGCCTGCATCCCTTATTATCGCCATGGTTGCAGCCTTTACCATCAGTCCCAGACTTGCCAGCATCTATCTGGTGGCAGTTCTGTTCCTGTCGGTTCTTATGGTGATCATCATGAACACGGCCACCAAGTACTTCAAGCAGGTATTTGAGAAGTACGACAAGCTCAATGAGAGCGTACAGGAGAACGTATCCGCAATCCGCGTGGTCAAGGCCTATGTCCGTGAAGAATATGAGAATGACAAGTTCAAGAAGGCTGCCCTTAACATCTATCACATGTTCGTTAAGGCGGAGAAGAACCTTGTTATGATAAGTCCCGTAATGTCAGGAACTGTATATATCTGCATCCTTTTGGTGAGCTGGTTCGGTGCCCATATGATAGTTTCAAATGAGCTTACCACCGGCGGACTTATGAGTCTTCTTACCTACTGCATGACCATCCTCATGAATCTCATGATGCTTGGTATGATCTTCGTAATGCTGACAATGGCTCAGGCCAGCGGCAAGCGTATCGCAGAGGTTATCGAGGAGAAGGCCACCATCACCAACAAGGATGGCGCTGTCAAGGAAGTTAAGGACGGCAGCATTTCCTTCGAGCATGTGGATTTTGCCTACAATACAACCTCCGAGGAGCCTGTTCTTAAGGATATTAACCTTGATATCAAATCGGGAGAGACCATCGGAATCATCGGAGGAACCGGTTCTGCTAAGTCTTCGCTGGTTAACCTTATCAGCAGACTCTACGATGTTACAAAGGGCAGCATCAAGGTCGGCGGTGTGGACGTAAGGGACTATGACATGGAGACCCTGCGAGATCAGGTATCCGTTGTACTTCAGAAAAACGTTCTTTTCTCCGGAACTATTCTTGACAACCTCCGTTGGGGTGACAAGAACGCCACCGAGGAGGAGTGCAAGAGAGCCTGCAGAATGGCCTGCGCCGACGAATTCATTGAGAGAATGCCGGATGGCTACAACACCGAGATAGAGCAGAGCGGAACCAATGTATCCGGCGGACAGAGGCAGCGTCTATGTATCGCAAGAGCCCTTCTCAAAAAGCCCAAGATCCTTATCCTGGACGATTCCACCAGCGCTGTTGATACAGCAACGGATGCCAAGATCAGGAAGGCCTTTGCCGAGGAGATTCCCGGAACCACCAAGCTTATTATCGCTCAGCGTATCAGTTCAGTTCAGAACTGCGACCGCATCATTGTAATGGACGACGGCTGTGTAAACGGCTTCGGAACCCATGAGGAGCTTCTTAAGACCAATGAGATCTACAGAGAAGTATACGAGTCACAGACCGGAGCTTCCGGAGATGCAGATTTCGACCAGGCAGGCTGAGAGTAAAGGAGAAAAGAAATGGCAGAAGAAAAACAGGTTAAACCGGGCCCCGGAAGACCAAGGCAGGGAATGCCCCGTCCTAAGGTAGAGAACCCCGGCAAGCTTTTTGCGAGAATCATGGGATATGTGTTTAAATTCTATCCCGTTCATATGATAATTATTGTTCTTTGTATCTTTGTAACAGTATTTTCAAGCGTACAGGGAACCCTTTTTACCAAGACACTTATAGACGGCTATATCAAGCCTATGCTTGATTCGGGAAGCAATGATTACAGCGAGCTTCTCAAGGCCATGGCGAGAGTTGCCATATTCTACGGAACAGGCGTACTTGCTGCATTTATTCAGTCCTATACAATGATCTTCATTAACCAGGGCACACTTAAGAGACTTCGTGAGGATCTCTTCGAGCACATGGAGAGCCTTCCAATCAAGTATTTTGACACTCATGCCCACGGAGATATCATGTCGATCTACACCAACGATATCGATACTCTCCGTCAGATGATAAGTCAGAGTATACCTCAGATGCTGAACTCAGCAATCACGATTGTCAGCGTTCTGGCATCAATGCTGGTTCTGAGCATACCTCTTACCATCGTAACCCTTGTAATGGTTGCAGTTATGTTGTTCTGTTCAGCCAAGGCCACCAAGGCTTCCGGTAAGAACTTCGTTGCTCAGCAGAAGAATATCGGTGCTCTCAACGGCTATATCGAGGAGATGATGACAGGACAGAAGGTAGTCAAGGTCTTCAATCATGAGAGCGAAGCCGTCGTTAAGTTCGATGAGCTCAACGAGGAGCTGTACAAGAGTGCGTTCAAGGCCAATGCCTATTCCGGAGCCCTTGGTCCCATCAATGCACAGCTTGGCAATACCAGCTATGTAATCTGTGCTATTGTGGGCGGTGCCATCGCACTGTCGGGAAATGTGACCTTCGGACTCTCGGTCGGTGCACTGGCCAGCTTCCTTACCTTCAACAAGAACTTCTCAATGCCCATCAACCAGGTCAGCATGCAGTTCAACTCGATCATCATGGCTCTTGCCGGAGCAGAGCGTATCTTCAAGCTCCTGGATGAGCAGCCTGAGACCGATGAAGGCTATGTAATGCTGGTTGATTCTGAGGAGAAGAACGGTGAGATCGTTGAGGCAGACCACCACACAGGACACTGGGCCTGGAAGCATTATCACAAAGCCAGCGATACAACCACCTACCAGCCCATGGAAGGTGATGTTACCTTCAACGGCGTTGACTTCGGCTATACGGATGAGAAGATGGTTCTTCATGACATCGTGCTCCATGCGCTTCCCGGTCAGAAGATTGCTTTTGTAGGCTCCACCGGTGCGGGTAAGACCACGATCACCAACCTGATCAACAGATTCTACGACATTCAGGACGGTAAGATCAGGTACGATAATATCAACGTCAACAAGATCAAGAAGGCAGACCTTAGAAGGTCCCTTGGTATCGTTCTTCAGGATACACATCTTTTTACCGGCACGGTTATGGAGAATATCCGCTACGGTAAGCTGAATGCCACAGACGAAGAGGTCAAGGCAGCAGCCAAGCTTGCCAATGCCCACAGCTTCATCAAGAGGCTCCCTGACGGCTACAACACCATGCTCACCGGTGACGGAGCCAATCTGTCACAGGGTCAGCGCCAGCTCCTTGCAATTGCAAGGGCCGCCATTGCAGATCCTCCGGTTCTTATCCTGGATGAGGCTACTTCCTCCATCGATACCAGAACAGAGAAGATCGTTCAGGACGGTATGGACAAGCTTATGAAGGGCAGAACCACCTTCGTCATTGCACACAGACTTTCAACTGTACGAAATAGCGATTGTATTATCGTTTTGGAACAGGGAAGGATAATCGAGCAGGGAACCCACGACGAGCTTATTGCCAAGGGTCAGAAGTATTATCAGCTTTACACGGGTATGAAGAGCGAAACTGCTTGATATATAAGGAAACTATTGAATTTTTAAGGGCCGGTCGGCATATAGACCGGTCCTATTTTAATTGTTAAATTTTTATAAAAAAAAACATTTGATATTTCGATTTGTTATAGTATAATAAAAAGCTGTCTGCGTTTCGGAGAAACATTTTTTTATTAGATTGGGTAGGTAAAGCATGGATATCAGAATTGAAAATCTAACAAAAACTTATGGTAGTCTTAATGCGGTAGATCACATGAATCTTACTGTAAAAGACGGTGAATTGGTGGGCCTTCTGGGACCCTCCGGCTGTGGTAAGTCAACCACACTTTTTATGCTTTCGGGTCTTACTACCCCTACACAGGGTAAGATCTATTTCGGCGACAAGGATGTAACTTCCATTGCTCCCGAGGATCGTGAAATCGGTCTTGTATTTCAGAATTATGCTCTTTATCCTCATATGACTGTAGAGGATAATATCACATTTCCGCTTATCAACCGCGGAATCAAGAAGGCTCCTGCAAGGGAGATGGCTCTTGAGATCGCCAAGGTCGTTAAGATCGACCAGTACATGAAGAGAAAGCCCAGTGAGCTTTCAGGCGGTCAGCAGCAGAGAGTTGCCATCGCAAGAGCACTTGTCAAGAAACCCCAGGTACTTCTTCTGGACGAACCCTTATCCAACCTTGATGCTAAGCTTCGTGTAGCAACAAGAGAAGAGATCAGACGTATCCAGCAGGAAGTTAAGATCACAACCATCTTCGTAACCCACGACCAGGAAGAGGCTATGAGTATCTCCGATCGTATTGCAGTTATGAAGGAAGGTGTGCTTCAGCAGTATGAGGTTCCTCAGACCATGTACCTCAATCCTGCCAACGAATTCGTAGCAAACTTCCTCGGAACACCCGAGATCAACAATATCGAAGTTGACGTTAATGACGGCGTTATCTCCTCAGGCGGTATGGTTCTCAGAACAGGCGCCAAGCTCGCTGACGGACATTATCATGCAGGAATCAGACCTGAGTCCTTCTACATCGATGATAACGGCAATTCCTTCAAGGTGGACAACCTTCGTATGACAGGACGTGACCTCCTTCTTTTCTCCAAGCTTGGTGAGAAGGTTGTACGTATCCTCGTTCATTCTTACATGCAGGTAGCAGAAGGTGATTCTGTTAAGACTTCTGTTCGTGAAGGCCATATCCTGGTATTTGATGACCAGGAGAAGCTCATCGGCAGATTCTGATCCAAGGGAAGGGAGTTATTATAATGGATAAAAAGAGTGCAAAGGGATATTTATATCTCCTTCCGTCCATGATCATTATGATCTGCTTCACAATATATCCTCTTATAAGAGCCATCGTTATGAGCTTTTTGGGGGATTACAGCATTATCAACGGCAGCTACAAGTCAATCGGCTTTGATAACTACAAGGCGCTGTTTGCCGATCCTGATTTTGCTATGTCACTTAAGAACACCACAATCTACGTTGTGTGCGTTGTGCCTGTATCCATCATGCTTTCACTTATCATTGCGGTTCTTATCAACAGCTGCAAGAAGACCAAGGCACTTTTCCAGACAATCTATTTCCTTCCTTACGTTACCAGCGTAATCGCCATCGGTATCGTATGGAGATGGATGTTCAACAGTAATTACGGTCTCATCAACTTCATGCTGGGACTTATCGGAATTGAGCCTATTCAGTGGCTTAATCTTCCGCAGTATGCTATGCCTGCTCTTATCATTTTCGCTATCTGGAAGAGCATGGCCTTCAATATTCTTATTTTCCTGGCTGGTCTTCAGACTATTCCCGAGGATCTCTACAGGGCAGCAAGAATTGACTCTACACCCAAGTTTAGAGTATTTACCAAGATCACGGTTCCTCAGCTTGCACCCATGATCGTTTATTCCAGCGTTATCGGAATGATCGGTGCCTTCAAGGTGTACAACGAGGTATTCTCACTGTTCCAGGGAAAAGCCGGCCCCGCCAACAAGGCAATGACTATCGTTTACTACATTTACGATAAGTTCTACAACAGCTACAAGTACGGCGTTGCTGCTGCAGGCAGTGTTGTCCTGTTCATAATTATTCTTATCTTCACCAGGGTTCAGCTTCGTGTAACCGGTGGCAATAAGAAATAAAAGAGGGTATAGCTATGAATAATAAGAGAAATATTGGAAATATTATCGGGACAGTACTGAAGTTTGCAGTACTGATCCTGGGATCTGTTTTTACTATATTGCCCTTCGTATGGATGATCTCATCTTCACTTAAGACACCCAGCGAACTGGTTGCAATTCCGCCTGCGCTGTTTCCGGAGACTCCTCAGTGGGTTAACTACAAGGACGCCTGGGCAGCAGCACCTTTTGCGAGATATTTTGTGAACACACTGATCGTTACACTGTGCACCACCTGCGGCGTACTGGTAACTACAGTGCTGTCAGCCTTCGCATTTTCAAGACTTAATTTTCCCGGCAAGAAGACAGTGTTCTCTCTTTTCCTTGCAACACTGATGATCCCCGGCGAAATGCTTATCATCACCAACTATGAGACTATCATCAAGCTCAAGTGGATCGATTCCTACAAGGCCATGATCGTACCTTGGGTCTCAAGTGCCTTTTACATTTATCTGCTGACACGTTTCTTCATGCAGGTACCTGAGTCACTTTACCTTGCAGCCAAGGTTGACAAGTGCTCCGATTTCAAATATATGATCAAGATCATGGTACCCATGAACAAATCGGCCATTTTCTCAATTGCGATCCTGAACATCATCAGTAGCTGGAACGCATTCCTGTGGCCACTGCTTGTTACAAACTCACAGGAGATGAGAGTTCTTTCCAACGGACTTGTTCGTTTCCAGACTGAGGCAGGCTCTTCCACAGAGCTTATCATGGCAGCATCCTGTATGCTTGTTATGCCTATCATCATCATCTATCTGTTCCTTAGAAAGTACATCATCGAAGGTGTTACAAGAAGCGGACTTAAGGGATGATATTGGGGTTATTTTGATCTAAGGGCAATTATGCCTTAGAAGATATTTTTTTTACATCCGCGATGCGGAAAGGAAGGAGAATAGTATTATGAAACTGAAAAAATTTGGTGCCGGCGTACTTGCTATGGCTATGGCTGCATCCATGATGGTTGGATGTGGTGAGACAGCTCCCGCAACAACAGAGGCTCCTGCAGAGACACCTGCTACTGAGGCTCCTGCAACAACAGAGGCAACAACAGAGGCTGCTGCTACAGAGGAAGCTCCTGCTGCTGAGGCTAAGTCAATCGAAGCAACAGAGATCACTTTCTGGCACGCTATGAACGGCAATCTTGAGACTGTTCTTACACAGATCACAGATGAGTTCAATGCAAACAACGAGTACGGCATCAAGGTTACACTTGTAAACCAGGGTGCATACGGCGACCTTCAGACCAAGCTTCAGGCTTCAGCTGCTGCTGATGCTCTTCCTGATCTTGCTCAGGCTTACAACAACTGGCTTACACCTTACATCGACAAGGTAGTTAAGCTTGACGATTTTGTAGCAACTGATTTCGATAACTGGGATGACATCGTTTCAGCTTATCGTGATGAGTGCTCAGAGTTCGGCTTCATCCACGCTGTTCCTTACAACAAGTCAACTTATGTTCTTTTCTACAACAAGACAATGTTCGATGAGCTCGGAATCGAAGTTCCTCAGACTTGGGCTGATGTAGAGGCTGCTGCTAAGACAGTTATGGATTCCAAGAACATCGCTTTCATCGGTTACGATGATCTTGCAGGTGCTGTTGAGGCTTCTCTTCACCAGAACGGAAGCGACTACGTAGATGCTACAGGCGCTCTTTTCAACGATGAGAAGGGTCTTGAGACCTGCGAGTACCTTTCAAACCTTTACAACAATGGCTATGCTCGTCTTGTTGGTGAGGACGGATACTTCTCAAATGTTCTCAGCAACCAGATGATCGCTTCTTACATCGGATCTTCAGCCGGTGTTTCTTACATCAAGGCTGAGGGCTGGGATCTTGGAGTAGCTCCTATCCCTGGAAACGTTGCTAAGGCAGCTAACATGGCTGGTACAAACATTGTTATGTTCTCACAGGATTCTAACAAGCAGCTTGCAGCTTGGGAGTACCTCAAGTACATCACAAGCACAGACGCTGTAGTAGAGTGGGCTGTAGGAACCGGTTACCTTCCTATCAGAACATCTGCTTACGAGACAGATGCTTACAAGGCATACATGGATGAGAACGTTTGCGCTAAGGCTTGCTACGAGCAGTCCAAGGACTTCTTCTTCTCACCTACATTTGATGCATCAAATGATATCAGAAGCACAGTTCCTTCAACTGTTGAGCAGCTTGTTTATGACAAGGCAGACGCTCAGAAGTGGCTTGACACTATCGTTGAAGCAATCAACGCTCAGTATTAATACATTTCTGATCAATTGAATTAAATGAAAGTTGGGGCTGCCTGCCATGTGGCGGGCGGCCTTTTTTCTCCTTTTTGAGGTGTGTTATGGCTAAACTTACTTTTATCAGTGGACTTAGGGAAATAGGCGGAACTGTTGTGGCAGTGGAAACTAAGACCACTATCTGCCTCTTTGATTTCGGATTTGCTTATGCGGACAGAATAGATGATAAGGTCAGGCTCCGTCCGGGAAACGAAGCCTATGACTATGTAAGGCTCGGGGTACTTAATGCCATCGACGGCATCTATGAGCCTGAGACTGCACATAAGCTAGGGGTTAAGGCCTATGGCGAAACGGATAAAGAGATATTCATAATCATTTCTCATATGCATATCGACCACATGGGTGGTCTGGGAGCCCTTGACCAAGGCGTTCCTGTGTATATGAGTGCTGATTCTGCACGGCTATATCACGAGATGGGAGTAATGGGAGAGCTGGAGATAAGAGAGCATGAAAAGGTTCTTCCCATAGATTATGACGCATCTGTCACCGTAGGAGATATCAAGGTAACCTGTGTGCAGGTGGACCACGATGTTATCGGAGCCTGCGGTTTTCTGATCGAAGCAGATGGGAAAAAAATCTGCTATACCGGAGATTACAGATACCACGGCTATCATCCTGAGATAAGCGCAGCCTTTGCCGAGAAATGCAAGGGTGCGGATCTGATGATCAGCGAAGGCGTCACCATCAGTTTCGCTGATGTGGACATGCTGTCTCTTGAAGGACCTGTAAGAGACCATACCGAGTCAACTCTCCTTGAGGAGTTCAAAAATCATGCTCTTGAAGAAGAGAAGCTCCTAGTTATTAATAACTACAACAGAAATGTTGAGAGGATCCACAGGTTCATTGAAGTTCTGGCTGAGTGCGGAAGAACCATGGTGCTTGAGCCTGAGCAGGCCGACTATGTGGCAGCCTTTTATCCCGAAGATAACTTCGCCGTATACCTTCCTGAGGGCGGGGAGCTCAAGGCGCCTCTTCTTAAGAACAGGCCTGTTGTCATCAGAAAAATGCTGCTGGAAAACCCTGAGAAGTATGTGCTTCAGCAGGATTACAAGCATGTCTATGAGCTCTTTGAGCTGGACAGTGTAATTTCCCTGTATCTTCATATGGACGGGGCACCCCTCGGCGACTATGATCCTTCCTTTGCCAAGTTCTACAGCCTCCTTGATAACCTGGGGATAAACTATTTAAGATGCGGCCTTGGCGGCCATGCGGAGCCTTATTACCTTCGTCACACCGTTGATGTGATAGAGCCTGCGGTCCTTGTTCCGCTTCACAGCTTCAGACCCGAACAGCTGGTGTCTTCTCATGCGGGGAAAATCATTCTGCCCGAGATAAATGGCACAATTACGCTGTAAATCATTTCATTAAAATATTATGAAAATCATGAAAAAAGTGGAGAAATCGTGATTATTTTATCTTAAAAACGTATAATTTATTATGCGCAGTTGTGTGTTTTGTATCGTTTTTTAGGTGAGATCATGAAGAACCGCACCGGTATTCATACAAAGATCATAATAATCCTAACAATATGCATTGTTGGCGTTACCATTGAGAGTGCACTTCAGATGTGGGAGTTCTGGGTTCCACCGCTCCTTGTGTTTGGAATGATCACTCTGTGGGTAATGCATCTGTCGCAGTACGGCCGGGAGAGCATGAGAGAGAACGTGATCCTCATGCTCAGCTTTGCCACTGCGATCTTCCATGGTATCCACAATTCCTGCTTTTTTGATATTGCTATAGCAAATGTGCTTCTGACGGTGGCGCTTTCCCTTTTGGGAAGTGTGACTGTTCTTAACTTTACTCTTATACAGTATGGACTGGTTTTTTTTGTCCAGATCGTTCTTGCTGCCTATTATCACACCGTTGAACTCAATTTGCTGAATATATCCAAGGTGGTACTTCATTCCATCATGGTCCTCTCCGTGCACTATGTCTGCAGATGGATAATGATAGACAGGAAGAGGCTTCTTGAGGTCATAGAGGGGGATGAAAAGATGATGCAGAATTCCCTCTCGGATATGGACGACTTTCTGGTTAATATTTCCCACGAACTCAGAACTCCCGTTAACGTTGTCAATGGTATCTCCAGCCTGATCCTTAAAAACGAGACCACTGAGGACGTGCTTGCCATCAGGGATGCGGGCCTTCGCCTCTCCAGGCAGATAGAGGATATCCAGGATTATACCGAGATCAAGAACGGCAACGTATATATCGAAAAAGACAAATATATGATCACCTCCCTTGTAAATGATGTGCTGTCCAAGTACATTATCCGTGAGGGCAAAGAAAAGCTGGAGATGGTCATCGACCTTGATCCCAAGGTGCCCATTTCCATGAAGGGTGACATCAAAAAGCTCCACAAGATGCTGCGTCACCTTATAGATAACGCTGTGAAATTCACCAACAAGGGCGGTATCTACGTAAAGATCAGCTCCACCAAAAGAGAGTACGGTGTCAATCTTACCATTGAAGTTACCGATACCGGTAAGGGCATGACGGGCCATGATATGTCCTTCGTTTCCCAGGGACTCTATCAGGCCAACAAAGAGAGAAACAGATCAAGCGGCGGCATAGGTCTGGGGCTTAGCGTTGTCTATGGCTTTGCCCATGCCATGAACGGCTTCGTTACTATCAACAGTGATGCCAAGACAGGCACCACTGTCAGACTCTGCGTGCCACAGGAAGTTGATAATGCATCTAACTGCCTCAGCGCCAACAGAGATCGCTTTAAGAATGTTATATTCCATATGCTTCCCAATAAATACAAGGTTTCTGCTGTAAGAGATTTCTATCGTCAGATGGCAGTGAATCTTGCATCCGGTCTTAAGATTAATCTCTATTCCGCATATTCTGTGGAGGAAATCAGGAACCTTATGAGCAGGGTAGAGGTATCCCATATCTTCATGGGCGAAGAGGAATACCGCCGAAATGCTGCATATTTTGACGAAGTTGCAGCGAGAGATACAGTGGTTGCGGTTGCAGTGAACAGAACCTTCAATACACCTAAGGGCAGTAATATAGTTCTTATGCCCAAGCCTTTGTATGGACTTCCCGTCACCAAGGTCCTTAACGGAAGTACCGGTGAACTTAATGCAATATTTGATGAGAGACAGAAGAGGCCTATGTTTGACGGCGTAAGGGCTCTTATTGTTGACGACGAACCAATGAACCTGGTTGTCGCTACCGGAACCTTCAGGGATTATGGCATGATCACTGAAACCGCCGCCAGCGGACAGGAGTCTTTGGATAAATTCAGAGATAAGACCTACGACATTATCTTCATGGATCATATGATGCCCGAGATGGACGGAGTTGAGGCCATGAAGAGGCTCAAACAGATGGCTCGGGAAAAGGACAGAAACATCCTTATCGTTGCCCTTACTGCCAATGCTGTCAGCGGCGCCAAAGAGATGTTCCTGAATGAGGGCTTCGATGGCTTCATCGCCAAGCCCATTGATATCATGGAATTCGAAAGGGTCATGAAGAGAATTCTTCCTCCCAAGAATGTCAGGTATGAGGAAAGGAGTATGCCATGAGAAAACTGTTCAGACTCCTTTCTGAAAAATTAAATGACCCCTCCATCAGCTACGAAGAAAGAACCATGGTCATGCTTGCCACCTTGGGCGATATAGCCATGATCATAGCCTTTATCTTCGATATTCTGGGTGGTGAGAACATTGTTGAGATTGTTGCTCTGGCTGTTATGATCGTGGCGGTTCCAATAGCAACAGGATACAGTGTGTATTCGGGCAGACTGCTGCAGGGAGCTGTTGCACAGGCTGTTGAACTGGTATTTATCGTTCTTCCGATAATCTTCTTCTTTGGAGGAGGACCTCAGGGAGGCGGTGTCTTCTGGGTAATCTTCAGCTATATGTTTATAGGTATGTCCCTGACAGGAGGTTTCAGACTGGTAATGATGCTCTGTATTACAGCCACTACCATCGCTGAGTATGCCATCTGGTTCCATTTTCCCAATCTGGTGGTGAGCCACTCTCTTCAGATGTTTGCGATAGACTCTTTGGTATCGGTTATTCTGGTAGGTCTGTCGACCTTTGCGATGCTAAGGTATCAGAAGCTGATCTTCAGCATGGAGAGCAAAAAGGCTCAGCAGCAGGCGGAGAGAGCAGAGGAACTTAACCGCAGTCAGAACCAGTTCTTCTCCAGTATGAGCCATGAGATCAGAACTCCTATCAATTCAATCCTAGGCCTTAACGAGATCATACTGCGCCAGGATGATGCTTCGGATGAGATCAAAAAGGATGCTTCCAATATTCAGGGTTCAGGAAGAATGCTTCTTGCCCTTGTTAACGATATCCTTGACCTCAGTAAGATAGAGGCAGGCAAGATGGACATTGTACCCGTTAATTACAGCATGTCCGCGCTCGTATCCGAGATCGTAAATATGATATGGCTGAGGGCCGAGCAAAAGGGTCTGAAATTTGAGGTGGATATCGACCCTTCGATTCCGTCTGAGCTCTACGGTGATGAAGTAAGAATAAAGCAGATTCTTATCAATCTTTTGAATAACGCAGTTAAGTATACAAGCGAGGGTTCTGTCACTCTCCATGTGGAGCAGGAGCTATTCGGAGATGACAAGACTCATCTGATCTTCTCTGTAACGGATACCGGAATGGGTATCAAACAGGAGGCTTTGCCCTATCTTTTTGATGCCTTCAAGAGAGTGGATGAGGAAAAGAACAGACATATCGAAGGAACGGGTCTGGGCCTTTCCATCGTTAAGCAGCTGGTGGATCTGATGGACGGAACCATAAGCGTCAACAGTGTGTACAGCCAGGGCGCTACCTTCACGGTTTCACTGTGGCAGGGAGTTACCAATGAAGCTCCCATCGGCGATATCAGTATCTCCAATTTCGGAAATGGCGTAGGCACTCAGAAGTATGAGAGCAGCTTTACCGCACCTCAGGCACGAATTCTTATTGTGGATGACAATGAGATGAACCTTGAGGTGGAGAGAAAGCTTCTTGCGGATACCAAGGTTCAGATTGACCTTGCTGGCAGCGGAGAGCAGGCTCTGTATATGACCGGAAGCACACGCTATGATGTGATATTTATGGATCATCTGATGCCCGGTATGGACGGTATCGACTGCATGATAAGGCTTCGTAAGCAAAAAGAGGAGATCAACAACAATACTCCTGTCGTGATACTTACAGCCAATGCGGGCGGCGAGAATAAAGAATTGTATGCAAGAAGCGGCTTTGACGGGTATCTTCTTAAGCCTGTATCCGGTAAGCAGCTGGAGGAAAGCCTCCTGTCACTTCTTCCCGAGGAAAAGATCGTAAGAAGGAATGCCATCAATCTGTCCACTGAAGTGCTCAATACCTCTAAGGGTTACAGGAGAAAGGTGCCGGTTCTTATTACCACCAGCAGTTTGTGCGACCTGCCGCTGAGCCTTGTACGGGAGATGCAGCTTGATATCATTTCCTTCCTGGTTCATACCGATGCGGGAACCTTCTATGACAATGTGGAAGCCGATACCGATGAGCTTCTTTACTATATGTATTCGTCGGAGGGCAAGGTGTGGTCTGAGCCTCCCAAGACCAAGGATTTTGAGGAGTTCTTTGCAGGAAGGCTTCAGAAGGCTCATCATATCGTTCATATTTCCATAACGCCCAGTATGAGCGAGGAGTATCACAATGCTTCCATGGCGGCAAGGCAGTTTGACAATGTAACCGTTTTTGACTCGGGAGTTCTCTCGAGTGCCATGGGCTTTCTTGTAATGCTGGCTCACCAGATGGCGCAGCAGAATCAGTCTGTGGAGCGCATTATCGAAGAACTGGAGGCCGTTAAGACCAAGATGCACTGCAGCTTCTTCGTAACCGAGACGAGATTAATGGTCAGGGGCGGCTATATGTCCGAGAGGATACATAAGATCATGTCTACGCTCAATATGCATCCCCTTCTTCAGATTAAGAAGAGTGTCTTTAGCATGGGCTGGGTGTTCCTTGGTGAAAAGGAAGACTGCATACGCAAGTATATCAGAAGAATCCTGCCTAAGACTGCTGACCCCGATCTTGATATGCTGCTTATTGCATATGTAGGTATGAGCCATAAGGAACTCAACTGGATAGCTGAGGAAGTAAAGGCAAGATTCAAATTCAAGCATATTCTGTTCCAGAAAGCTTCCGCAGCCATTGCCGTTAATTCCGGTATCGGAACCTTTGGCCTTCTCTATATGGACAAGAGAGACAAGCCCTATCACTTCGAGTCGATGATACCGGATGAGAAGGATCCGAGAAGCCTTTCGGATGCCTCTTACGCAAGTGAAGAAGAGGAAGAGGAGAGCGGCAGCGATGCTGTAACTCAGGAGGTATATGAGGAACCTTCTGCAGCTGAACATAAGTGGTATGAAGATATTGAGGGTCTTGATGTAAAGACCGCGCTGACCAACAGCGGTTCTGAGGATTCATTCCTGGCTGTACTTAAGATATTCTATGAATCAATCGAGGAGAACAGCACTGCCATTAAGGGCTTTTATGAAAGCGAAGACTATGAGAACTATACGATCAAGGTTCATGCCCTTAAGAGCTCAGCCAAGCTTGTGGGAATCATGGGACTGTCTGAGAAGACAAGACTGTTGGAGGATGCAGGCAAAGCAAAGGATATAGAATATATAAAAGAGCATCATGACAGCATGATGAGCGATTATCTGGAATTTCTGGATAAGCTGGCACCTTATTTTGAATCGGATCAAAAGCCCGAGGCTGATGAGATCATTCTGGAGAGCGCCTATGAGGCTCTCCTTGACAGCGCAAGGGTAGAGAACGAGGCCTGTGTGGAAGGCATATTCAGGGACCTTGGCGATTATATTATCCCTGCAGGAGAGCAGGATAAATACGAGAGGTTGAAGGCTTTCTTTGAAAAAAGGGATTATGAGTCAATTATTCGTGAAATAGAGTCATAAAAAAGTAATTCAAATTTAATATACTGGTTAGGGAATGTTCATATGGGCGTTATTAAATTAATGCAATTTGGTATATATAGGCGTTGAATTGCTAAAATAGGAGGGTATTTCAGTAATGAATAATGAAGGAAGTAATGGAAAGAAAAGAGCCACAAAAGCTATAAGTGTAAGGATTTCGATTCTGTTTGTCACACTTCTGGTGGCAAGCATCCTTATTGCCGAGGGTCTGGTTATAATCTTTGGCTACGGAATGGTCAAGGATCTGATCGATACATCTCTGACCAATCAGGTAAGTGCCAGTGCCGCCAAGGTGAACAAGGAGCTTACATCTACATTCTATTATCTGAATGCTGTTGCCGATGCGGTTGAACAGAACGACTTCGCCAGCAACGAGGAGATAATGGAATATATGGCCGGAACCGTCGGAAGATATGGTCTGATTCCTACGGGAGCTTATCTGGCCCTCAACGACGAGACCTTTATTTATCCCAGTTCGCCGGATTATGTTATGGAGGATGTCACTTCCCACGGCTGGTATGTGGAGGCTGTAGGTTATGATAACTCCTGGTTCTATTATTACGATCAGCCCTATTTTGATGCTGTTACCGGTGAACTCTGCGCTACCGTTATCAGACATGTACACCTCAAGGATGGACGTGAGGGTTGCTTTGCTGCGGACCTTTTTATGGCAAACACACAGAAACAACTGAATGAAGTAGCTGTATATCAGTCAGGTGGTGCCATGATGATCACAAAGAGCGGACTTATCCTTTCCTTTAAAGATGATCCCAGTCTTTGCGGCAAGAACATATCTGAAGTTACCGATAATCCTCTTATCGTATCCATAGGCGAGTTTGTTGCAGCTCAGGGGGAGGATAAGATCGAAATAGTAAAACCCATCGTTGCAGGCGGCGAAAAGTGGTATGTAGTAACCTCAGGTGTCAGCGGAACTGACTGGAGTGTAGTTCTCTATGCCAAGCAAAAAGAGGTTCTTGCAGTTCTTCAGAAACTTATTGGCGTCCTTCTCATAGTTACGGTTGTGTCAGTAATAGTGGTTATCCTCATAATTGCCCAGTCACTGCACAAGATGATTAAGAAGCCTGTAACTACTCTTACCAACAATATTGAAAAGATCTCAGGTGGTGACTTCACCGTCAATATCACCGCTAAGGGCGATGACGAGATCGCATATATGAACCGGGCTATGGGCGAATTTATCGACGGAATGCGTGACTCCCTAACTGAGATCAAGGATGTGTCAGGCAAGCTCCGTGGAGATGCCCAGACCTCCAAGAGTACTGCCGAGGATCTGGAAGAGGCTGCAAACAATCAGTCTGTAAGCATGACACAGATCAGAGAGAATATTGATAATATGGCGAGAGCCGTAACTGAGGTTGCAGAGAACGCCACTGTCCTTGCAGAGACTGTCTCCAATGTAACGGAGCAGGAACAGCAGATAGAGAACTCCATGAACAATCTGGTTAAAAAGGCTGGCTCCGGTCAGAAGGATATGTCCAACGTTGCCAACGGCATGACGGATATCGTTGAATCCATGAAGGATATGGCTGATGCGGTAACTAACGTTGATGAGGCTGCGGACAAGATCACCCAGATCATAGACCTTATCAATTCTATTTCCTCACAGACCAACCTTCTGTCCCTCAATGCTTCCATCGAAGCTGCAAGAGCCGGAGAAGCAGGAAAAGGCTTTGCGGTTGTTGCTTCCGAGATTGGAGCCCTGGCTCAGAACTCTGCTGATGCCACCAACCAGATCGGTGAGATCATCAAGGATATGTCTCAGAAGGTACAGATGCTGTCCGAGAAATCCGAGACCAATACAACTCTTATCAACAACAGTGCGGAGACTGTCAATGTGGCAGCTACCACTTTCGAAGAGATCACCAAACAGCTCTCCGATGCCAACGATATTCTTATCAATATGGCACAGGAGATGCAGAAGGTTAACGATGTTGCCACCAACATGGCTTCCGTATCCGAAGAGCAGTCCGCATCCACTCAGGAGATCGCTGAGAATGTGGATAAAGTTACTGAGGCTGCCAAGGGCGTTGCTTCCAGTTCAGAGCTTGTTGCAAATGCCGCTTCCTCCGTATCGGATGCTGTTGATACCATCAATGACAACCTGCTGAGATTTACAATTAACTGATGCAGGAACCAATAAATAAGGACCTTCCTCGTATATTACGGGGAAGGTCTTTTTGATATCTCCCAAAAGGCCAGGGCGCTGGCTGCCGCCACATTAAGGGAATCAACGCCGGGGGCCATGGGTATTTTTACCACGTGATCGCTCTTATCAATGGTTTCGGATAGGAGTCCGTCTCCTTCGCTTCCCATTATAAGGGCGAGCTTTTCTTCTTTTTTGAGAGAGTCGTCGTCAATATAGACGGATTCTTTTCTAAGGGCCATAGCCGCTGTTTTATAGCCAAGGGAATGCAGATATTCCATTCCCTGTCCGGGCCAGTACATATTTTTGGAATCAATGAAGGTCCAGGGGATCAGGAACACATTTCCCATGCTGACCCTTATGCATCTTCTGTACAGGGGATCTGCGCAGGAGTGGGTAAGTAGCACCGCATCCATGGAAAGAGCTGCCGCAGAACGGAAGATTGCACCTACATTGGTGGGATTCATGACATTCTCAAGGATTACGATACGCCTTGCGTCCTTGAGGATATCACCGGGAGCGGGCATTTGTTTTCTCTTCATGGCACAGAGGCAACCGCCTGTTAGGTGATAACCTGTGAGAAGGTCCAGAGTCTTTTCATCCGCTACATAGACAGGAAGGCTGTCGGTAAGCTTTTTGGCAGCTTCCAGGAGTTTGACGGACAGGTCTGAATTTCCGTCTGTAAGTTCCTCCAGATTGCTGTCACATACCAGCATAGATATGGGCTCATATCCGGCGTCAAGGGCCCTTTCCAGGACCTTCATGCTCTCGGCGATAAAAATACCGGGGGCAGGTTCATTAATGGTCAGAAGCTGCCTTTCGGGGATTTTTGAGTACACCTCCAGAGCCGGGATATCAAGGCTATTAATTTCTTGTATATTAAACATAATTACAGCTATTCCTTTACTTATTAGCGTTAAAAACATGATAAAATGTATACATGACCATTATATGATATAGGTGCCAAAAGTCATAAATGCGTACATGCTGGCATGTTAAGCATTTTGACTTTATGGCCCAAACAAATATGAGGGATTAGCAATTTACGCAGTAAATTAGCGGTTTCCGAATATTTGCAGAATTGCGAGAATGACGATAGTCATGGAGCAATTCGTATATCATATGGTGTCAAAAGATACTTTTGACACCTACACCATTATATCAAAAAGTTTCATATAATGAGGAGATGTCCAAAATGAAAAAGACCCCTGATCTATTGTGGCTATTTTTGTTTTTCATTATCTTCATCAACGGCTTTGAGGCGGGAGGCTACCAGGCAAGCCTCTATACCATCGGAAAGGTCTATGATCTTACCGAGAGTTCCAAGGGAATATTTGCTTCCGTGGAGCTGACGGCTACCATGCTGGCTCCGATAATACTTGGAAGCTGGGCTGACAGAACCAACAAGATACGATGCCTTCTTATAATGATGGGCATTCAGGCGATGGCTGCGCTTTTTGTATTTACCAGCTCTCTGCAGGCTGTGTTCATAGGAGGAATATTCTTCCTGGGACTTACAACCAGCGCTCTTCAGTTTATCGCGATCGCAGCACTTGCTGAGTATTATCCCGTGACAGGTGGCCGCAAGATCGGATTCATGACAGCAATGTATGCGCTCGGAGCTTTTGTGGCACCTCTTTTCGTTAAATATTATCTTGGAATAGGCGGAGACTGGAGGATATTGTTCATCACTCTTTTCATTGGCACAGTCATTGCATTTGCCGGCATTACGCTGTGGGGAAGAGGAATGCCTGAAGAAGCAAAGGGCATAAAAGACAGTGCAGGAATATCGGGCAAATTTATTTTTGCGGGAGTATTTCTTTTGTGCGTTGTGATGTGCATCTACGTTGGATATGAGAACGGATTTGCCTTCTTCGTTGATACTCTTTTCACCGATGCTCTGATGTCAGATTACGGTAAGTTTGCATTATCTCTTTTCTGGCTTGTTATGATACCTTCAAGGGCTCTTGTGGGAATCTATTCGAAGTATGCACGTAAGATACTGATTGCCTCTGTAATCGCCATACCGCTTATCTCAGCGGTAATTTCAAGGGCTGACAGTGGCGTGATAGCACTTGTTCTGTGCATACCTCTAGGCTTTGCATGCGGAGCTATTTATCCCAGCGTTCTCAACATTTTGATGGAATACTGCGCAGATAAAAAAGCTACAGCCACCGGAATGATCACCACAGCCACCGGAATCGGCGGTGCGATCTTCACAGCTCTTACGGGAATAATGGGAGAGAAGATGGGACTTAGAAATGCTATTCTTGCTCTTTCCGGCTTTTTCATCATCTCCGTTGTATCGGTTCTTTGCCTTAGAGAGATTAAGCCAAATGAAGTGAAATTGTAAGAAATAGATAGGCATAATAATAAGGAGCTTGCAGAGGCAAGCTCCTGAATTTTTGGGGCTTTTTTAGACGAATATTAAATTATCCGATAGCCTTCTTAACAGCCTCCAGAACACGATCTGCCTGGAAAGGTTTTACAATGAAGTCCTTGGCACCGGCCTGAATAGATTCAATTACCATTGCCTGCTGACCCATAGCAGAGCACATAATACAAACTGCATTCGGATCTGCAGCCTTGATTCCCTTCAAGGCTCCGATACCATCAAGCTCAGGCATGGTGATATCAAGAGTTACAAGGTCGGGCTTTAACTCATTATATTTTTCGATTGCTATTTTACCGTTCTCAGCTTCGCCGGCAATCTCATATCCATTCTTGGAAAGGATATCCTTAAGCATCATACGCATGAAAGCGGCGTCATCGGTAATGAGTATTCTTTTTCCCATATTGAACCTCCAATAAGTATTTTTAGTTGCTATGAAAATTAAAGCAATTCATTTTCTGAAATTAGTTGTTCAGTACATAATCTATTGTAACATGGATTTATAAATATATGCGTTAAATCGTTATGCAAAAAATTAAAATTTGATAAAGTCTTAGGGAAATTGTTTTAAATTCAGCCGTCTCTTTTCAGCACCGGAAGCGTTGTATCGTAGCCTGAATCTTCGAAGTTTACTATCTTCCACTGGGTTATGGTAAAGGTATTTTCCGAATTACCCGAGTTTTTTGTGAAATTTGACATTAACGTAATATTGAGCGATTGATTGTCGGTTATCGGTATGCTCTTTGAAATTTTGCCCTTTGATGCACCTTCTGTATATCCTGAGTTGACCGCCGCCACAAAGGCATTTCCCTTATGACAGGCCTCATAGTAGGCCGCCTGTCTCCTGGACAGGTTATAGCTTAAGTTGTAGTCCGCCTTGGAGTTGACCATGGTAAGAGCCGAGAAGGAGATAAGACTCAGAACCGTGAAGATCAGCAGGATAGAGGCACTTCCCACGTGAGCGGGAGCCTGTCTGTCTTTGCTCATTGCGGCACCCCCTTTCCTACATAAATATCAACATTTCCGTGGAAGAGAAGCATATCTTCGTTCTCCGGAATAAAAGAATAGACTTCAGTGGTACCTCTAAGATCGATGGCAGCTACTTCTCCGACAACGGCGTCTCCCACAAGGGTTATTCCGTATTCATTTACGTCGCTGTAGACTTCATCTGCGCTTTTCCTGCGGGTCTCCAGAATTACTTCATAGGAGGCATCCACAAGCTCTGCATCCACATAATTCCATTCGTCGTCAAAAAACAGTACCACGGTAATAACATGTTCTTCGGAGTCGTCCTTACTGACAATTGCTTCGGGATAGAGCTTCTCCATCTCCTTTACGTCGCCTTTGGTTCCGTAAAAGGCTTCGGACAGATTTTGGGACCAGGTCAGGGCATTGCTAAGATTAATGCTTTCTTCGCTGAGACTGTGGGCAGCAGAATAAAGCCTTACACAGACTGCGCTTGCAAGGGAAAAGAATAGAATGGCAATTATAAGTTCCATCAGGAACAAACTTATTTTAGAACTTGCCCGTCTGTTCATTACTGCTGTCTTGTACTCCTTTTGGCTATGTATAACCTGTTCTTGTTGCCGTCTTCGGTGACTATATCAACTTCCAGCACCGAATCGGTGTTTTCCGCTACGTTGAAGCTGTTTACCTTCAATATCTTCTGCCCCGACTGGGGATAAAAGGTCTTAATGCTGTCTCTTATATAGAGTTCCATGAGATAGCCCTCGTATTCATAGATATAGGTATCGTACAGGTCATTTCCCTGCTGTTCCTGCAGTACGAGAACATTTTTGCCAAAGAGCTCTTTAGTGAAGACTGCGCCGTTTTCGTCAGCCTGTCTTACCTTTTCGGTGACATAGGCGCTGGTGATCCTGTGGGAGTAATTGTCTGCCATCTGGCCGACATTTTTCTTGTAGATACTGGCGCCGATGCCTATAACCGACACCGCGCACAGGACGAAGAGGAACATCAGGCAGATGACGAACATCGTATCTATCACATGGCTCTTTTTACTATTTACATCCATCCAAGAGCCTCCTTTAATTGCCTTCAATCAGGATAACAGTTACATCGGGGTACAGATTGGATCCGATGGGCTGGTAATCCACGAAGAAGACAGATTTGTCATAAATTAGTCCGTAGTGGTCCTCCATGTACTCAAGACTAGGAGGATATCTGCCCTCGATGGCATAGCACTGGACAATGTCCCTTGAAAGAGCGTTTTCAAGAGATTCCTGCTGCTTCTTGACAGTGCCTCGTCCGGTCTCGTCCACAGCGATGAAGAAGAGAACCAGTACCATGGCAAAGATGAGGATAGAGATCACTCTGTAGAAGCTGTCCGATATATGAAGTTTGTGGCCATCGCCCATTTCAAATCTTGACATATCAGCCTTTCTTCATCAGCCTATGGTGGACATAATGCCCATCAGAGGAAGGATTACAGACAAAAGGATCATTCCTACGATTACGGATAAAACGATTACAAGTGTTGGTTCAAGTATCGAGATAAGAGAGAAGATCTTGCGCTCCGTCTCGTGTTCAAAGCGGTCGGCGATCTGCTTCATGGCAGCGTCCATGGACCCGGTCTTAAAGCCTACGGATACCATTTGTGAATAGAAGGAGGAGAAAATCTTGGATTTCTCAAGGGCTTCGGGGAAATTGTCGCCGTCAAGAAGGAGCTGTCTGCATTTTTCCACCTTGGCCTTCATCTCTTTGCTTTCCACCAGTTTGTTAACAAGGGCAAGACCCTCATAGGTGTCCATTCCGCTTGATAATGTCAGTACCATACCGCTGGCAAATCGCTCACTCTCAAGCTCCTGCATCAGCTTCTTGGTGGGGGCAAAAACGGTCAGGATGTTCCTGAAGGTCTTTTTTCCCGTTGAGGTTCCGGAGAAGAAGATGAAGAGTCCCGCCAGAACCACCAGTATGATAGTAAGAGCTGCCGAATAGCGGTTAAGAAGAGTTCCAAGATTAAGAAGTGACTGTGAGAAGCCGCTCATGCTGGTTCCCAGCTGGGCAAATACCTGCTCGAAGATGGGCAGTACCTTGACGATGAGAACCACCACAACCACAAGCATCATGAATACCATGATAAGAGGGTAGCTCACGGCGCTCTTGATATTGGACTGGATGTTTTCCTCTCTGTCATAGTAGTCGGCCAGGGATTCCATTACGGTGTCCAGAGTTCCGGACTCCTCGCCGATGGTTACCATGTGAATAACATAATCCGGGAAAACACCGCTCATCTGAAGAGCTACGTGGAACTGTTCGCCGCTTAGGAGAACCTGATTGATCCTATTAAGGAGCTTCTGGCTTCCTTTGTCGTGGATGTCCTGGAGAAGGATCTCAATGCCCTCTGAAGGTGAGATGCCGGCTTTTATAAGAAGAGACATCTGCCTGCAGAAGTTTGCTATTTCATAGCTGCTTAGTTTTTTGATAGTGCCATTGGTTTTCATGTTGCCTCCGGATGATTAATAAATATATTTTACAGAGTAGTTTTTGCCGTCTCCGATAAAAGATCTGAGTTTCTCGGTGTCGGTGGTGGATGCAAAGGTGGGATCCATCAGGGACCAGGTGGTTCCGTCAAATTCGATCATGCCGTTGACCCATCCGATGTCCTCGATATAGGTGCTGAGCCAGGCGTGATAGGCTGTTCCCGCATAACCAACCTCCATTCGGGTGGGGATTCGCTGGCTTCTTAACATACTGGTCATAAGAGCGGCGTAGTCAAGGCAGATACCTTTTCGTGTGGCAAGAACCTCATCGATGTCGGGCAGGTACCCGCTCTGAACCGATTCAGCCAGGTCGTAGTCATATTCGATATTGGTGATTACGAAGTTATAGATTGCCGATACAACATCAAGATCGCTGTTGCAGGAGTAGCACAGATCAGCTCCTTTTTGTATGGCATTGTCGGAAACTTCGAAGGATACATACTGATTGGGATACAGGAACGGCCCGAATTCATTGTCGAGGATTACCTCAATGGGCTGGGTAAATACCATTGAGTACTGGTTACTCTGAATGTTTTCGTACACGTTAACCATGTATTCGCCGTCGCCGGACTGAAGAGGGAAGACCTCATCTGTCGGTGTATCGACATTAAGACTGTAAGTGTAGGTAATCTCATCAGGGCCTGTGATCTGGAGTTTTACTTTGGGAGATGATCCGGTATAGCGCACAACCACATAGCCCTCCGATATATTGGAGGCGTCCACATGGGCAAAATCGTTCTCATAGGTAACCTTGCCCGGGGTTGTGGGCACAAGACAAACAGGGGCATTATCTCTGCTTCCCTTTTCGTGACTTACCGCTGCGCTTGTCTGGTCAGCGGAAGGCTGTGCGGCGCTTATTAAGTCCTCGGCGTCACCGCAGCCGTTTATGGTAAAAAGAAGACAGGTAATAACCCCTAAGAGGATATTTGCCCTTATTTTATTTAGTCTGTTTCCGGTCAGATTTTTTTTCATAATTTTACGAAAGTGTCTGAGGGGATTTCCGTAGCTTTTGGTAGCCAAGAGAGATTAGCTCGGAGATCTTTTCCTTATGCTCATCGATGTTAAGGACGCGGGAGTAGGATATTTCCATGGGAGCTCCCACGTTCATTTCGTTGTAACCGTGAATTCTTTTGGTCAGGTCAAGAAGGAACATATCTACTGCGGTGCTGTCGCAGTTTTCTATCAGCATGATGAATTCATTTCCGCCGTTGCGGCCAACGTAGCCGTAGCTCTCTGAGACTTCTTCCAGAATGGAGCAAAACTCTGAGATGAGCCAGTTACCGCCTGTATGTCCGGAATCTTCGTTGACGGAAGTAAGGTTATTGATCTGCATCAGGATAAAGCCCGCGCCCGGGAGTCTGTCGGGACTATCGAAGCTGTCGATCAGAATATCGCAGCTGTATCTGTTGGGGAGGCCTGTGAGCTTGTCCAGATAGGCCATTTTGTTGAGCCTTCGCCCTATTGAAACAGTGCGCTTAAGAACGTAGAAATCAAATATGATTGAGAAAGTAAAGAGAACGATACTGATGCCCACAATGATAATGAACAGATGAGCCATATCGTCAGCTTGCTTTAGTTTATCGGATTCTGTGACAAATATAACGGTAAGTATGACAGTCAGAATGACAAGAATACAAAGAGAAATCACCTTGTATAGGAATATACTGTTATAGACGTTAGCCCTCTTACTCTTATCATAAAACTCAGGTTTCATCGTAAACCTCCGCCTTAAACGCCATAATAGTTCACACATGTATCATTACTATTTTACTATATTTCGTTTATTGAATAAAGAAGAGGGCTGTTATCATATTATTAAAAAAATCGAAAATCTGATTATAGTTCGTGGGAGATGGGGCAGCGCCTGTCAAAGGTATAGTACTCGGTAAAGCCTGCGGACAGTGCAATCTCACGGATCTTATCAAAGCACAGGGCAACTCCCTCTGGGGCGTGGGCATCAGCGCCGAAGGTTATGATCTTACCTCCGAGAGCTTTGTATCTGGCAAGGGCTTCGGGGCAGGGATTGGACATGTGGAAATCACCGCCAAGGGCCTTGGAATTAAGGTCAAGGCCTTTGCCGCTTTTAATTACGACCATAAGGATCTCGTCGATAACTTCCCTGAATGCATTATAAGAATAAGTAGAGTCACCCTTGGGAACATATCTTGCAATGTAGTCAAGGTGTCCCAGTACATCATATTCGGTAAAGAGCTGTATGTTTTCCAGTGTCTGCTCGAAGTATCTTAGAATACCTGCCTTAACGGAAGGCTGTGACTCCCAGAACTGCATATAATAGGGATCCATTTTGTCCACCAGATGCTCCGAAGCTATGATAAAGTCAAAATCATGCTTTGCGGCAAGGGCAGTGTTTTCTGCGACGATCTGGGGCTGCATTCCTATCTCAATTCCGAATTTCAGAGTTATTTTGTCTGAATATTTTTCTTTATTTATAAGAAATTCTTTTTTGTAAGCTTCCACATCAAGCAAAAAGGGGTCCGGAGGCAGTTCAGGAAGCCCCGGAAAGTCCATATCCATATGCTCTGTAAAACAGATTTCCTTAAGCCCCTTATCGATGGCTGATTGTATCATAGATTCCATGGGAGCCTTGGAATCACCTGAGTTTGAGGAGTGCATGTGGTAGTCTGCAAGAATCATTTTGTTACGCCTTTCTGTTATATATATCTACTTTATATTGATAGACAATTCGGTTTTTAGGTCCAATTTAACTTTCTATAGTATAACTTATAAAAGATAATTTTACTTTTTTATTTTTTCTTGGGTTTTATGCAACTTCGATGGATTAACATTAAATATTTTGCTATATTCACTTGATTTATATGCTTTTTTTTATTAGAATTGTAGTTGCTGATAAAAAATTATCAATGCAGGTAATTATAAAGGAAACAGCAAACAATTAAATAAATTCATTTTAGGAGGAACTTAAAATGGCAGTAAAAGTTGCAATTAATGGTTTTGGTCGTATCGGTCGTCTTGCTTTCAGACAGATGTTCGGTGCAGAGGGCTACGAAGTAGTAGCTATCAACGATTTGACAAGCCCTAAGATGCTTGCTCATCTTCTCAAGTATGACTCATCACAGGGACGTTACGTTGAAGTAGGTCACGAGGATGACGTAACAGCTGATGACGAGGCTGGAACAATCACAGTAAAGGGCAAGACCATCAAGATCTACAAAGAGCCAGATGCTAATAACTGCCCTTGGGGTGAGCTTGGTGTAGACGTTGTTCTTGAGTGCTCAGGCTTCTACACATCTAAGGAGAAGGCACAGGCACACATCAACGCTGGTGCTAAGAAGGTTGTTATTTCTGCTCCTGCAGGAAATGATCTTCCTACAATCGTTTACAACGTTAACCACAAGACTCTTACAAAGGATGACAAGATCATTTCAGCTGCATCTTGCACAACAAACTGCCTTGCACCTATGGCTAAGGCTCTTAATGATTACGCTCCTATCCAGTCAGGTATCATGTGCACAATCCACGCTTACACAGGTGACCAGATGATCCTTGATGGTCCTCAGAGAAAGGGCGACCTTAGAAGATCACGTGCAGGTGCTGTTAACATCGTTCCTAACTCAACAGGTGCTGCTAAGGCTATCGGTCTTGTAATCCCTGAGCTTAACGGCAAGCTTATCGGCGCTGCTCAGCGTGTTCCTACACCTACAGGATCAACAACACTTCTTTTCGCAGTTGTTAAGAAGGCAGACGTTACTAAGGAAGCAGTTAACGCAGCAATGAAGGCAGCAGCTACAGAGTCATTCGGATACAACACAGACGAGATCGTTTCATCTGATATCGTTGGTATGAGATTCGGTTCACTCTTCGATGCTACTCAGACACTTGTTAACAAGGTTGACGACGATACATACGAAGTACAGGTTGTTTCATGGTATGACAACGAGAACTCATACACATCACAGATGGTTAGAACAATCAAGTATTTCGCTGAGCTTGGTTAATTAAGTTCTCCAATATCGAAATAGACTTTTTAAGAGGTCCGGTCCTTGTGGACCGGGCCTCTTTTCTTAAACAATCCTAATTCAAATTTAAATCCAGGAGGAAAAAAATATGTCACTCAACAAAAAGTCCGTAGATGACATCAATGTAAAGGGCAGACGTGTACTTGTTCGTTGCGATTTCAACGTACCTCTTAAGAACGGCGAGATCACAGACGAGACAAGAATCGTAGCTGCACTTCCCACAATTGAGAAGCTTGTAAAGGACGGTGGTAAGGTTATCCTTTGCTCACACCTTGGAAAGGTTAAGAATGGCCCCAACGAGGGTGAGTCACTTGCACCTGTAGCTAAGAGACTTTCTGAGAAGCTTGGCAAGGAAGTTAAGTTCATTGCTGATTACAATGTAACAGGCGCTGATGCTACAGCAGCTGTTGCAGCTATGAACGAGGGAGACGTAGTTCTTCTTCAGAACACAAGATTCCGTGGCAAGGAAGAGACCAAGCCTGAAGAGGCCGGTGAGGCTTTTGCTAAAGAGCTTGCTGATCTTGCTGACGACTATGTATGCGACGCTTTCGGTTCAGCTCACAGAGCACACGCTTCTGTAGCAGTTGTTACCAAGTTCATCACAGAGAAGGGTGGAAACAACGCAGTTGGATACCTCATGCAGAAGGAGATCGACTTCCTCGGCAATGCGGTTGAGAACCCTGTAAGACCTTTCGTAGCTATCCTTGGCGGCGCTAAGGTTGCTGATAAGCTCAACGTTATCAACACACTCCTTGATAAGTGCGATACTCTTATCATCGGTGGTGGTATGGCATACACATTCCTTAAGGCTAAGGGATACGAAGTTGGTAAGTCACTTCTTGACGAGACCAAGGTTGATTATTGTAAGGAAATGATGGAGAAGGCAGAGAAGGCCGGCAAGCAGCTCCTTCTTCCTATCGATACAGTTTGCATCGATGAGTTCCCTAATCCTATCGACAAGCCCGACATCACAACAACAGTTGTTGATGCTGACAAGATTCCTGCAGACAAGGAAGGCGCTGATATCGGACCTAAGACCATCGCTCTTTACTCTGAGGCAGTTAAGTCTGCTAAGACAGTAGTATGGAACGGACCTATGGGCGTATTCGAGAACCCTGTTCTTGCTACAGGTACCAAGGAAGTCGCTAAGGCACTTTCAGAGACAACCGCTACAACAATCATCGGTGGTGGTGACAGTGCAGCTGCTGTTAACCAGCTTGGCTATGCTGACAAGATGAGCCACATCTCAACAGGCGGCGGTGCTTCTCTTGAGTTCCTCGAGGGCAAGAAGCTTCCCGGCGTATACGCAGCAGACGATAAGTAATTAACCAATTGAGTAAATCATAGAAAGACTATCGAGTGTCAACCATGTGTCTGGCACTGTAGATGGATAAAGTGAGTGCTTTTCTCACTTTAGACAGCTATAGTGCCTGACACTTTGATGTGACTTTTGACAAAAGGAGAATACCAAAATGGCAAGAAGACGTATTATCGCCGGAAACTGGAAGATGAACAAGACTCCCAGCGAGGCAGTAGCTCTTTGCGCAGAGCTCAAGGATCTTGTAAAGAATGATGATGTGGACGTAGTATACTGCGTTCCCGCTATTGATATCGTACCTGTAGCTGAGGCTGTTAAGGGTACAAACGTACATGTTGGTGCCGAGAACTTCTACATCGTAGACAGCGGCGCTTTCACAGGCGAGATTTCTGCTCCTATGCTTAAGGATGCAGGCGTTGAGTACGTTATCATCGGTCACTCAGAGAGAAGAGATATCTTCGGTGAGAACGATATCCTTATCAACCAGAAGGTTAAGAAGGCTTTCGCATCAGGCCTTACACCTATCCTTTGCTGCGGTGAGTCTCTTGCACTTCGTAAGGCAGACACCTACAAGGAGTGGATCGAGAGACAGATCACCTGGGATCTCTCAGGAGTAACAGCTGATCAGGTTAAGAAGCTTGTTATCGCTTACGAGCCTATCTGGGCTATCGGAACAGGCGAGACAGCTACAGCTGACCAGGCTGAGGAAGTTTGCGGACTTATCCGTGAGCTTATTGCCAAGCTCTATGATCAGGCTACAGCTGATGAAGTTCGTATCCAGTACGGCGGATCAATGAATGCAGGCAATGCTGCAGAGCTGCTTTCAAAGCCTAATATCGACGGCGGCCTTATCGGTGGCGCAAGCCTTAAGCCCGATTTCGGCAAGATCGTTAACGCATAACATTACGGCGTAGTTTATGGCGCCCGGTACTCCGTGAATGGAGGCCGGGCGTTTTTTGATGTGCCCCGGTACTCTTTGGATAGATGTCGGGCTCCTTTTGAATATGCGCAGAAATATATCTCACGGTGCTAAGCATTTTTTAGGGAACCCTGTTACGTTGAGATCATTATACTGATAATCATATGAAAATGCATATATTTCCTTTGCTAATATGCCTTTTTGAATCAATATCGAGCTGGCGATGGTCATTTTACAGTATATAAGCATATTAAAATGAAAAAATCTGGGATGTTAATATGCATATCCGGAGTTATTTCAGTGGGATCGATGACAAAGATGCATATGAAATATTCTAATAAGTATGCGTTCATATGCCTTAGGTATAAAACAAGTCAGTTATGTAAAAAGAGGCGCTATATCAATGCTGTTTTCCTACTGCAAATAATAAAAAATATGACAAGCACTAAGAACTAGACTGCCCTATGGAGTTGTGGGTATTTATGCCACACATAGTATGGGCGGATTTGAATCTGACGGGGGAGGAATAACTTTGTTTTTTCTGACAATTCTCTTTGTTTTGTATTACTGACTTTGGTATAGTTAAAAGGTAGTTTCTGCATGGAGGTGCACATATGAAAATACTGGTTGTTGGTGGGACAAGATTTTTTGGTATTCCTATGGTCAATGCTCTGATTCGTAATGGGCATGACGTCACTATTGCCACAAGAGGCAATTCCAAGCCTGAATTCCAAGGGAAAGCTGAATATTGCACGATGGACAGAATGGATCCGGAGAGCGTTAAGAAGGCACTTGGAGGTAAGCATTTTGATCTGATAATCGATAAGATTGCATATGGTTCCAATGATGTTAAGGCGCTTCTTGAAAACGTAATTTGTGATAAATATATCCAGATGTCTACCTGTTCTGTTTATTTCAATGACCACGCATGCATAAGTGAGGATGAGTTCAGGACGCAGGAGTATGAGCTTCGGTGGGAGGGCAGGCTCTCTGATTATTCTGAGACCAAGAGACTGGCTGAGAGGGCGACACTTGAGTTCATGGATCCCGACAGGATTTCTTTTGTGAGATACCCGGTGGTTATGGGTGAGAATGATTATACGGGAAGGCTGGATTTCTATATAGAGCACATCAGGGATGAGAAGCCTATGAACATCGATGACATGGATGGAAGAATGGCTTTCATATATGAGAAGGATGCAGGGGAGTTCATTGCATATCTGGCGGATTATTTTGTTTCGGGACCTGTAAATGGATGTTCCGAAGATCCGGTGAAGATTGGAAACATGATCGCTTATATCGAAAATGCATTGGGTAAAAAAGCGATTATTACCTTAGACGGCGACGCTGCACCCTACAATGGGCTTAAGGGTGAACGAAGCTTTAATACAGAAAGGGCACGTCAAACGGGCTATCACTTCCGCAAGCTATCAGATTGGCTGTATCCTCTGATTGACGCTAGAATCGCTGCTTTGGGGAAAAAGGTATAATTTAAACTTTAAGAAACGCATTAAGTATAGTATAGTAATAGAGTGCATGTTTTCTGACAACTCGGGGAACTGACATCAAAAAGCGTATTGGAAGGAGAAAATGTATGGAAACAAAAAAGAGTAATAAGGGGCTGACAGTCCTGGCAGTAATAGGAATTCTGTTACTGTATATGCTGATTCAGATATTGGTCGGCTCTGTTGTAGGAGGCATTATTGCGGCCTTTAGTGTAGATGATCCCACTGATGTGAATGCTCTTACACAGGCTATTATGAAATTAACTCCGGTTCTGCAGCTGGTAGCAGGTGTTATCCTGCTGATAGTATTCGGCCTCTGGTATAATCTGGGATTTGTCAAAAAGGATAAGGCAGAGGGAGTGTACGAGTCCGGCTTTAAGAAAACCTTTAATGTGAAGACTATCGTATTTGTAGTAACCCTTGCTCTCGGAATCTATTTTTTCACAACTGTTTTTGCAGAGTTCATTGCCTGGGCTATTCCCGGTAGTGCTGAGCTTTTGAACACAATCATGGAAATGTCCACAGAGGGAAATGAAGTAGTTGGATTTATTTATATAGCTCTTCTTGGACCTATTGCGGAAGAGCTGGCATTTAGAGGTGTTGCCCTTAGAATCTCCAAGAAGGCCTTCGGAATCGTTGGATCCGTTATCTTAACAGCTGTTATGTTCGGTATTATGCATATGAACCCTCTTCAGAGTCTGTATGCAATTCCTCTCGGAGCAGCTTATGCATTTGTGGCTTATAAGTTCAAATCCATTGTTCCAACCTGCATCATGCATATCATCAACAACTCCACAGCAATGATCCTGTCTTATGTGATCCCCGGAGACAGTAACATTGTCGTATGCATCGTGCTGGCAGTAGTATTCCTTGCAGCAGCAATTTTCCTTGGTAAGGACCTTCCTGTATTTAAAAAGACAGAGGAGAAGGCTGAGATTCCTGCCTGAGCAGCTGATACAGAATAAGTAAATTTGTTTCATCAGTAGGATGAAATGCTTGAAAAACTGCGCCAAATATAATCGAAATACTGTTTAAAACTATTGAGAACCATGCCTTACAGCGAGTAGACTAAAATGCTGGGGATCAGTAAGAAAACAATTTTCGAACATATGAGGTGTGGTCATTATGAAAAAGAAATATGTGGCAATGTTATTGGTAGCTGCGATGCTTGTTTCAGGAACAGGCACAGCTTATGCTGCAGAATATATCGAAACTCCTTCGGAAGATGAGGCTTTATTTGAAGAGTCTGATCTTTCGGAGGAGTTTTATGCGTTTGATGAAGATATTTCGGATGAGATATCATCAGATGAAGCAGCTGAGAACGTAGATGAAATATCAGAGGGCTTGGATGTAATATCCGAAGACACAGATACAATATCAGAAGATATAGATACGATAACAGAAGATTCGGAAGTAATATCCGAGGATTCTGCGGACGAAGAACAGCTCCAGCTCCTTGAGGAATCCGAGACGGAGGCAACGGCTGCGGCAGGTAACTCCAACGCAGTAGATTATATTGAAGTATACACAGGCTATGTGCCTTCAGAGAATCCCATTGAGATCACAGACCTCAGGGAAGCGTCAGAGATTGAATTTCTGGAGGAAGTTGAATATCCAAAGAGCTACACAACAAGCCTTCTTCCGCCTCTTCGCAGTCAGTCTCCCTATGGCACCTGCTGGGCCCATGCCACACTTGCTCTGGCAGAGATAAATGCGCTTAAGAAGGGGTTAGCTAATGAAGTGGATTTTTCAGAGCTGCACCTTGCCTATTTTAATTCAAACCATGTGGCAGATCCTCTTGGAGGCCTGACCGGATATTCACAGAAAAATCTATCCTCTTTCCTTGATGGCAACAATGAAGAATCAGCCATGGCAACCCTTTCCGGATGGATGGGCCTTGCAAGTGAGGAGAGATACCCTTATAGAAGTGCTACTTACATACAGTCGGAAGGACTTCAGGATGAAGCTGCCTATGATGATGCTATGCATGTTCAGGGCTTCATCAAGGAGAAGGCTACACAGAATTCTATCAAGAAGCTTGTAACAGAATATGGTGCTGTGGGAATTGACTATCATACCCCCAACAGTTATTCACCTTCTTATTCCACTGCGGAGTATAACCCTGATAAAGCAGCTTTCTGTAATCCCACAGGCGGTTCTCTCTACCCTAATCATGCTGTTGTTATAGTGGGTTGGGATGACGATTTTTCTGCAGGCAATTTCACCTGCAAACCTGCCGGCAACGGAGCATGGCTTGTAAGAAACAGCTGGACCCAGGGAAATATTAATACCAAGGGATATGCGGGATATTTCTGGATGTCTTATTACGAACCTTCCATGTCCTACTATGTGTATGCCCTTGATGTTGAATCTGCAGATAACTATGACAACAATTATCAGTACGGACTTGGTGGCGGTTATGATGCAAATGGTGGTGAAGCCTATGCAACTGTCTTCGAGGCTCATGCTGAGGGCGGTGCCTACGGTGAAAAGATTGAAGCGGTAGCTTTTTACACGAATAATGTCGGCGCAGAATATTCTATCGAGATATACAGAAATGTTACAGGTGATGAGAGCCTTGGGACCCTCTGCCCTGAAGCATCTGTAACGGGAATCGCAGAGTATGCGGGCTATAAGACAGTTAAACTGCCGACTCCTGTAACCGTTGCAAAGGGAGAAAAGTTTGCGATTGTCATGAGGGGAGAGCATTGCCCCTATGGCGGTGGCGGAGCCAGGGACGGTCGTGGTTACATTTATAAGAACGGCAGATGGAGTAATTGGAGTAGTGTATTGTCCGTGAAGGCATTTACCAAAAATGTTGCAGCTACGGAAACAGTGCTTCCGACAGGAATCTCTTTTACCAATATCACAGATAGCAAGATCGAACTTGCCAAAGAGAAGTATTACAAAGTAAATACTAAGATTGAGCCCTATAATTCAACCTATAGGGACATAGTCTGGAGTAGTACAAATGATAAGGTAGCATTCGTTGAGGATGGCCTTCTTAGGGCAAAGGACTATGGAACAGCAACCATAACCGCAAAGGTATCAGGAACGGATGTATCCTCTTCATTTGAAGTGACCGTTAAGAACGAGCTTGTTGCCATCAGCGCCTATCTCTACAGCCAGTGTGTTTATCCTTCTGTTTATTACGAATATCATTACAGCACTACACCATCCGATTACACACCTATTGAAAAGGCGAAGTGGACAAGTTCTGAGCCGGAGGTTATGGAGATCACTGAGGATGGCATCGGATATGAGAGAGGCTCTGGTGTTACACAGCTCACTGTAACAATGGACGGTAAGTCCGCAAGCGTAACTTATACCAAAGCACCCACGTCAGATTATTTTTCCAAGGAAGTTCACGAGGACCGCTCTGTAACACTTAAGTTAAAACGACTTCCCGGAGAAAAAGAATATATCATCATGGACGGGGACAGGACTGTAGCCCAGATAACAGCGGACGGAAGAAAAGAATATGTGGTAACCGACGATTACTACAAGGACAGAACAGCGACCGGGGTTACCTATAGAATAATCTGGAGATTCGGCGACGATAAAAATACTTACAGACATCAGCTGTCCACAAGCTATTCATTTGGAGATAAGTACCTGATCACCTATCATCTCGGCGAGGGTACTCAGAACCCGGACAATCCCGAGTACTATATCAGCGGTAATTACTATAAGCTCCACGACCCCGAAGCACCGGAAGGATTTACTTTTGACGGATGGTATCTGGATGAGGATTATACCCAAAAAGCATCTTGCATCCGTGTCGATTATACCGGAGATCTGGACCTCTACGCAAAGTATTCTTCCAGGAAGCAGATGATCTGGGGCGATATTGATGAACAGATGCAAAAAGAGCTGTTCGAAGGGGATGAAAAAGCTGTCCCTCAGGGCTTGTGGTACGCATTCGGAAATAATAAGAAGGGCTACGGGAAAAGAGTTTTTTACGGACCTTCCAATACCGATCTTAAGGCAGTTTATAACGGCTCAGCTATTACATTTGATGGAGAGATCAACGTATTTAAAGGCACAGAAAGGCTCCTGGAAGGCAGAGACTATACTGTTTCCTACAAGAACAACATAGCAGCTGCCGGTCATAATGGCGCAAAGGCACCTTCAATAATTATTAACGGCATCGGTATTTACCAAAGCACATCGACCTTCACTTTTGATATAGAACAGGCGCAGCTGTCAGATGCAGAGCTTGTTTCTGAGACTCATGTGGCTCTGATGGCTGGTAAAAGCAGCAAACTTGGAAGTATCAGACCTGTCATCGAATTCGCCGGCAAGACACTTAAGGAAGGTAAGGATTATCAGCTTATCTATCATGAAGGCAGCAGAGACGGAGCCGTTGTAAATAACCCCGGTGCTACAGTTTTGTCAGATCCCGGCAAGACTTACATCATCGTGGCAACAGCTATGGCAGGCCGTAACTATACAGGAGAAATGCTGCAGACCGTCAGCGTAACAACAGCAGACCCTGCAAAGTCCGTGAGCGCATCTAAGCTTAAGGTTACAGCCGCTAACGGCAAAGCCCTTAAGCTTACCTATACTACAGGAGACAGAGTAGATATTCAGGAAGCCTTTGATAATTCTGACGGCAAGACTCCGATAGCTGTTGTGAAATACAAAAAGAAAGTGCTCACCTATGGCGTGGACTACACTGTGGAAGAAATCTCCGGCGACTTTAAGTCTGCAGGAAAACACAGATTTGCAATAAACGGAATTGTGAAGGACAGCTCCGCAGAGCCCTTCTATGTCGGAAGCAAAAATGCCGATCTGGAGATCAAAGGAACTCCCATGAGTAAGGTCAAGATATCAGGTCTTCTAAAATCTGTGGATTATTCAGGTGAGTCCCTGAGCTTCGAGGATATTTCTACAGAAGGTGGCATCACCCTTTACCACAAGGATAGCAAGACCAAGCTGACAAAAGTCCTGACAAGATCAGAGGATGGCATTAACGGAGACTATACAGTAAGCTTCGCAAACAACGGAAATGCCGGAAAATATACCCTTGAACTTAGGGGAATAAATGGCTACAGCGGAGCTATCAAAAAGACTGTCAAGGTCAAGGCTTATAACATCAAAAAGGATGCCGGTCAGAAAATTGAAATTAACGCGGAGCAGGCTGTTTTGAGAAATGGCAGAGCTTATCCCATAGTAACTGTCACTTTTAAAACCGAAAAGGGTACGGTAACCCTCAAGGAAGGTGTTGATTACACCCTTTCCTACAAGAACAACAAGAAGATACCTACAGCCGGCACAAAGAAACTCCCGACTGTTGTGGTTAAGGGTAAAGGCAACTTTACAGGACAGAGCAGCAAGACTTTTGTTGTGATTGCAGATGAGTAATATTATTACTTATATTCATAAATTATTTAGATATCCCTTAAGCTAATTTAAGATTTGAGGGGCCAAAAAATGGTATCATATCTTTGTGAGAGTGCGGCTTGACGTTAATATATGCTCACAATAATGTTTATCGGAGGATTGATAGGCAAATTATCATGTTCGAGAACAAACGGCCCCTCAAAAAAAGCATATTCATCGGCTGTTCTGCCTTCATTGTATTGCTGTGTCTGGTCCTTAGTATTCTGACCTACAGAACCTATACGCAGTCTCTTTATTCTGCCTATGAAGAGAGAATGACCGACATTATCGAGTATGTCTACAGCCATATCGATATGGAGGATCTTGAACAGTGCGTAGAGACTAAGCAGGAATCTGAGAAGTTTGTTCAGCTCACTGCTTTTATGGATGGGATAATGGAGGACTTCGATGTCCATTATCTCTATATTGTAATGCCTATCAGTACTGATCCGCCTCTGATGATGAACGTAATTTCCGCAGATACTGCCTACGGAAGAGCTACAGACCCCGATGGTTATTATCTCGGTCTGGTATCACCGGAGGACTATGAGCCTGATGAGATAGCCAGATTTTTTACGGCTATGGAAAATGACGGAATCACTTTCTTTAAGGATTTCAGTGTATGGGGCTATGATTATACCGGTCTTTTACCTCTTAAGGGTTCTGACGGCGAGATATTCGCTGTTTTATGCGTAGACATCGAAGTCTATGAGCTTGAGAAGGATATTCGTGAGTACACTGCAATGAATGTTGTGCTCATTGTTATTCTCGGTCTTTTCTTTATTTCATTTTTCCTGTACTGGATGACAAGGAACATAACAGAGCCCATCAGCAAGCTGGAAAAGAGCGTTGTTTCTTTTGCCAGAATATCCCATGAGCAAAAGGATCCGGACAAGCTTGAATATGATGCTCCTCCAATCCATACCCACAATGAGGTTGAATCCCTATCCAATGCGGTAGAGCAGATGTCCAAGGACATGAAGACCTATGTTAAGAATATCGTGGACGCTGAGGGCAAGGTGGAAGTTATGAAGACCCAGGTGAGCCACATGGATATGCTGGCTTATCAGGACGCTCTGACTCACGTTAAGAATAAGGCCTGGTATGACAAGGTAAGAGAGAGAATCAACAAAGACATCAACTCGGGAAGAGCCAGATTTGCGATTGTTATGGCTGATCTCAATAATCTTAAGAAGATCAATGACACCTTCGGACATGAGCACGGCAACGATTATATCTTTGGAGCCTGCCATGAGCTCTGCGTAATGTATGATCATTCTCCGGTATTCAGGATCGGAGGCGATGAGTTCGTTATCCTGTTGGAAAACAGGGATTATGATAACAGAGAAGTGCTCTTTAGGAAGATGAAGGAAGTATTTGATTATACCGCTAATGACACCACCCGTGATGCCTGGGAGCGTTATTCCGTGGCAATGGGGATGGCAATCTACAATGTGACCACCGACAATTCCATGGATGATGTGTTCAAGAGAGCAGATGCCGAGATGTACAAGGATAAGCAGTCATCCAAGAATGCGAGAGAATAATAACAATATAATATGAATAAGTCACGGGGTGATTCAATAGTGAATCGTCCCGTGTTTTTTACTTAGGCTGTGCGAACGTAGCGGGAGCCGCCAAAGCCCAGGATGATGCGGCCAAGACCAGCTGAGAGGATGAGAATGATTCCCATGAAGATACCGTTACCGAAGGCCTTTGAGAACTTGAAGCAGAAAATAATCTGAAGGAGCATTGATGCGGCGGAAGTTATGGAGATCAGCAGGGAATCTGCATCAAAGGCCACAAGTAACAGTGAGACTACTGTAAGTGCGATTGAAAGTAATCCATATCTTCCTTTCCAGCATAGCTTGTATTCCACATATATATTATAAAGCGGTATAAGGCTCTGCCAGCCGGGGCGGCCTGCCTTCAAAAATATTATCCAGTTGGATATAAGAACAAGAATTGCTATTATCATGGCGCAAAAGCCATATCCGAAAATTTCGTCTACCATTTTTCCCTCCTATGATCTCATGCCAAGAGGTCATCTTTCAGGTTCATGTTTCTGAAGATAATCAAATATCTGTTTTTCTATGTTGCCAGCTAATGGTATCACTCGGAGTATCACACTACTGTCACAAGAAGGATAAGGAAGAATTAATAAGTATTAAGAAGTATTAAATATGTGTAAAGTGCCTTAAGCATTGAGTTTACCCACCGATATATATATCAGAAAGGAGGAAGATAAAGCGATGAGAAATCTTCCTAAGAGATAAAGTACCGTCACTGCGGCAGGATCCCGGTGGCGGTGCTTTTTTTATGGGTGAATTAAGAGGGTGTGGAGAGAGTAGTATGAAAGGTATGTAGTTGTCACAGTATAACACGGAAATAGTTTAGACTTCTGCAGCCGGACGCACACCCTTGACAGCACAAAGAATAATTGCTGCGTCGTACCCACCGACGGCGAGGAACTCAGGAACAATCTATTTTTTCTCCGTCGAGGACAGCATTGTAGCAATTATTCTTTGCGCTATCAAGGGCAAGCCGCTTACGCGGTGGCTGTTTTCATTACCTCGGGCTCAGAATCTTGGAACAATCTGGCAGGTCAAACATAGCGAAAACACGCAATATTGCCCTCAATTGAAACTGGCGTGCTTAGAAAATCAGCAGCTAACACGCAGGATCAAGCAGTCCTTTTCCCTGCGTGCTCCCAGAGGCCTAAAGTTGACGGAATTGTGACAATCTGACACTCATAGATCATAATTTTCCCTCTGCAAGTGCACTTCTCCTGCATATTAAGCTAATTCATACACGTCTGATGCTGTTCATGTATAATCTGCGTGTTTTCCGGCTCCTTTATGGTATCAATATTTTGATAATCATATGAAACACCTGTGAAGTCGCATCTTAATATGCCTTTCAGGAACAAAAACTAGCTGGTAAAGGCTGAAATGTGTTATATACACATACTAAAACAGCATTATCTGGAGTATCAGTATGAATATCATAGGCCCATCTAATAAGGTGAGGAGTCAAATAAACATACTAACTGGTGCAATAATGTAGCTTTCGTATGCCACACACCTGATTCAAATCCGCTTGATTAGCCCCTAACACCCTGAATATTGATGTCAAGGGGACCGTGGAATACCGCAGCCGCTTTTTGGCGAGGATATGCCGCGAAAGCCCCTTGATATCAATATCCAGGGTGTTTCTATACTTTCAGCGGATTTGAATCTACCGGATATCATAACTACATATTTGTCTTACATTTCTAAGGAGTTCCAATTCTATGTTATAATGACTTCTATCGCGTCAACTGTTAAGTAATTTATGGCGCAGGATTTGGAGAATATTATGAAAAAAGACAATATCATCCTGGTGGGCATGCCTGCCTCCGGAAAGAGCACAGTAGGAGTTATCCTGGCTAAGATCCTGGGATACAGCTTCGTTGATGCTGACATCGTAATTCAGGAAAAAGAGGGCAGAAAACTCTCCGAGATAATAGAAACCGAAGGAATCGACGGCTTCATTGAGATTGAGAACAGAGTAAATGCCGGTATAGAGGCCCAGAAAACAGTCATCGCCACCGGCGGCAGCGCTGTCTACGGCAAAGAAGCTATGGAGCACTACAAGAACATCGGAAGAGTAGTGTACCTCAAGGTGGATATGGATCACCTTACCAAGCGCCTTAATGATGTAAAACAGCGCGGCGTGGTAATGCGTGACGGTCAGACTCTTATCTCTCTGTACAATGAGAGAAGTGTTCTGTATGAGAAATATGCGGATATAACAATCGACGAAAAGAACCACAGCATGGAAGAAGTGGTTGCGGATATTCTGGCGGCGATGGCTAATATCTGATTTTCATTTTCTTTTAATATTTTTCTCTTCGCTAACCATAGTACAATAATACATGGATGAAATTGCATATACATTTGTAGACAATTCCGCCAACACACCTATGGTTAATGAGGAGGAGTTTATTATGAACAAAAAGAAAATCTTATCAATTCTGTTAACTATTCCCATGATAATTTCAATGGTTGCCTGCGGCTCATCAGGCCAGGGCGCCGGAAGCGAAGGCGGAAATGCCGGCGCTGATTCGCAGGCACCCGCTGCCACAAATTCTGAGGTATCCGGCAAGGTAGTCATCTATACATCCATGTACGAGGATATCGTCGATGAGATGCAGAAGGCCTTGAAAAAGCAGTTCCCAAATGTTGACGTTGAATTCTTCCAGAGCGGCTCCGGAACCATACAGTCCAAGATCGCCGCAGAGATGGAATCCGGTAAAATGGGCTGCGATATCCTTATGGTGGCTGAGCCCTCCTATTCACTTGAACTTAAGGAGCAGGGAATGCTCCATCCCTATATCTATCCCGAAGCCGACAAGCTTGCTTTTGAATACGACAAAGAAGGCTATTGGTATCCTGTAAGGACCCTTAACATGGTTCTTGCTTACAATCCCGAACTGAACAATAAAGAGGATCTTCCACAGACCCTCAAGGATTTCGCCGAGAGAGAAGATATGAAAGGACAGCTCTCCATGAGTAATCCCCTTACTTCCGGAACCGCCTATTCAACGGTTGTGGCTCTTCTCGATAAATACGGTGAGGACTATTTCAAGGCTCTCGGAGCTCAGAACGTAGCTATAGAATCAGGTTCCGTTGCTCTTACCAAGCTTGAGACCGGCGAGTGCAAGGAGATCATGATCCTTGAGGAATCCGTACTCAAAAAGAGAGAAGAAGAGGGCTCTGCCCTTGAGATAATCTATCCCGAGGACGGCTCCGTTCTCATTCCCTCAACCATCATGATCATCGACGAAGCTCACAGCGCCAACAACAATATCGCAGCCTGTGAAGCTATCGAGGACTATTACCTTTCGGTCGAAGGCCAGAAGCAGATCGTCAAGGGCTGGATGAACGGCGTACGAAGCGATTTTACAGAGGTTCCCTATGACGGAAGACCTATCTCTGAGCTTCTTGCGAACAACATTCCCGTGGACTGGGAAAAGGCCTACAAGCAAAGAGACGAGATCCGCACTATGTTCCAGGAGTATGTAACCGTGGAGTAATTCAAAGGGGAGCGACGGGGGTTCATGGAAACTAAGAAAAGATATTTTGATATTAAATGGCTGTTCATGGCACTGGTGGTGGCATTTCTCCTGGTTTTCCAGGTGTTTCCGCTGCTGTATCTGGTGGCGCGCTCATTTATATCCGACGGGCATTTTTCCCTGGAAGGTATAAAAAGGATATATTCCTACGGCCTTAACCTTAGCTGCCTTAAGAACACTCTGATCACCGCATCGCTGTCCATGGTATTTGGCGTCGTCATTGCTTTTCCCCTGGCCTGGCTGGTGGGAAGAACCAATCTCTACGGCAAAAAATTCTTTAGAACATTATTCGTGACCACCTACATGGTTCCTCCTTATGTGGGAGCCATGGCGTGGCTGCGTCTTCTTAATCCCACAGTGGGCACCCTCAACGTTTTTCTGAAAAAGCTCTTTGGGCTGTCCGCTGCACCCTTTAACATCTATTCGATAGGAGGGCTGGTCTGGGTTCTGACCACCTTCTATTACCCCTATGCTTTCATAACGATCTCAAGAGCTATGGAAAAAATGGATCCTTCTTTGGAGGAAGCTTCAAGAAGCTGCGGAGCATCGCCGGTCGCCACTCTTTTCACCGTGACGCTTCCGTTGATGCTGCCATCAATTGTGGCGGCGGGACTTCTTGTCTTAGTTGCGGCAGCCTCCTGCTACGGCATTCCGTCGATAATCGGAGCTCCCGGCAAAATCTATACCATAACCACCCGCATCGTTGACTACGTATCGGTGGGCTCAAGAGAGAGCCTGTCGGATGCCACATCCCTTGCGGTATTTCTTATGATCGTATCCTTCATAGTTCTCTATGTTTCCAATTTCACCGTGGCCAAAAAAGATTACATCGTAGTCTCCGGCAAATCCACCAAGCCTTCGATCGTGGATCTTGGAAAGTGGCGAATCCCGCTGACAATCCTTGTTTCCATATTTGCCTTTATCGTGGTGGTGCTGCCCTTTGCCACCGTATTCGCCACCTCTTTTACAATGAATATGGGAAAATCGGTATTTGCCCCCGGCAACATTACCTTCAAATACTGGAACACCATCGTTTCCAGGCAGTCCATCATCAAATCCACCGGAAACAGCATAATATCCGCAGTTCTGGCGGCGACTCTTGGAATGATCGTCTGTGTTTTCATGGCGTATCTGCTTAAGAGAACAGCGGCTAAGGGAAAAGAGATCCCGGATTTCCTTATAACCGTAGGCTCCGGAACCCCCAGCGTTGTAATCGCCCTGTCACTTATCATGACCATGTCCGGGAAATTTGGAATAAACATTTACAATACGATCTTCATAATGGTTGTGGCATATATGATCAAATACATGCTGATGGGAATGAGGACCGTTGTGGCGGCGCTGTCCCAGATAAGTACTTCCCTGGAGGAAGCGGCCCAGATTTCGGGAGCAGGATTTTTGCATAGAATGAGGGACATTACGCTGCCGCTGATCTTACCCTCAGCCGTGGCGGGATGGTTTCTGATATTCATGCCCTGCTTCTATGAACTTACCATGTCCAATCTCTTGTATTCCAACAATACAAAGACGCTGGGAGTTGAACTGTTTTTGTATCAGACCTATCACAGCCAGCAGACTGCGTCGGCCCTTGCCAGCGGGATACTGATATTTGTGCTGATCCTGAATGTGGCAATGAACAAGCTTACCAAAGGAAAGTTTTCCATCTGATGATGACAGGGAAAAAGCTATAACGGAGGAAATTATGGCAACCATAACATTAAAAAATGTGACCAAAAGCTTTGGAAACAGCAGAATAATAGAGAAATTCGATGCGGAGTTCGCAGACGGAGAATTCATAACTCTCCTGGGCCCCTCAGGCTGCGGTAAGACCACAACCCTTCGCATGATAGCGGGCTTTGAGAAGCCCACCACCGGCGAGATCTTCATCGGTGATAAAAAGGTCAGCGGAGAGGATACCTTCGTACCGCCGGAAAACCGCAATATCGGTATGGTATTCCAGTCCTATGCGGTGTGGCCCCACATGAACGTTTTTGACAACGTGGCCTACCCTCTTAAGATCAGAAAACGTCCGAAAGCTGAGATTCAGGAAAAGGTAAGGAATATCCTTGAGGAAATGGGTTTGTCTGACTATGAGAAAACCATGCCCTCCAAGCTCTCCGGCGGTCAGCAGCAAAGAGTTGCCCTTGGAAGAGCACTGGTATCGGAATCAGGAATCCTTCTCTGCGACGAGCCCTTATCAAACCTTGATGCAAGACTTCGCAAAAAAATGCGCAGAGAGATCAAGGAGATCCAGAAAAAATACGCCATAACCATTGTCTATGTAACCCACGACCTCACTGAAGCCGTGGATATGTCCGACCGTATTTTTGTCCTTAATGAAGGCGTGGTTCAGCAGGTGGGGACCCCTAAGGAAATATTGGAAACTCCCGCCAATGACTTCGTTCGTGAATTCATCTTTTAACGGATTGATGGGTTCAGGAGTTTTTTAGTCGTCTTAAAATTTGTTATGTACTTTTTCTGCGAAACACATCATATCTTTGATTTCGATAACGGTGCCATCATCCAGAACGGCCTTACCGGTCATTTTGCCAAATACCTGGTGCTGATCGGAGGCAATTATCTTGAAATTCATGTAGGCTGCACGGTCAAGAACCGGAATGAAATCCATTTCAAATCTCCCGTCGGAGGAAGTGATTTTCCAGGGATCTGTGTAACCTGATTCGGGAAGATGGAAGGTTACGTCATCCAGCTTATGTACTTTTCCGTTGTAAAAAAGTACGTTTTCGGTGGCGGCGGAAGTGTTGCCAAAGCCATAGCCAATATTAAAGCCAAAGGCGTTTCCGTCTATATCGCAGTTACCTGATCCCCAATACCAGGTATTGTCGTAGGTCCAGACACCGCGGCCCCAGTCAAGGGTGCCGAAATCAGTCTTCGGGTCGAATTCATATTTTTTGCCGTCGTATTCCATATAGCCGGAGGCACGCATGGTGTTTATCTTCTGGTTGTAGTAAAAAGCGCGCTTCTCATCCCAGGGAGTTGCGATGACCATGGTATCCATGTCGGGCTGCCTTAGGATAATGTCACATTTGAAGGGCTTACCTTCGAAGAAGTTGTCAAAAGAGCAGGTGATATGGCGCTGACCCTCTGTTACTTCGTAGGACATTTGAAGCCTGCCATCGCTATAGGTGGTGCTGCCTGTCGAAGAGTCTGAAGGGAGTCTTATTTTGCCCATTGGAAGTGCATTTAGAACTGTTTCGGTGTGCTCCCACGGATTATCACCAAACTCGATAAGAGACACGGACTGAAGTCCGATATAGCCATCATCCGAGATAGTGAAAGCACCGGCAAAATCCTTGTTTAGAACCAGATAGTAATCCCACTCTTTGATACGCCATGCGGGAGCCTTGATCCTGCTTCTGTCATATCTTTGCAAGAGTCTGCGGCTCCAACCGGGCTCTGAGAGTTCGCCGTTTTCATCCAGCAGGTCGTGAACGGTTGTCACTTCATGATTTCTGCCCATAATAATCCCCCTTTCATACTTATAATCATTATAGCATGGCGCACGATACAAAAATGCGTTTATAAACGTTTAATTTGTTATCGGTATAACGCTCATTTAAAATATAATCAGAAAAATGGGTGAATGTGTTTTATGACGGAGGCACAGCAGATGGATAAAAACGTATTCGATGCCTATTCTGTAAAAAATCAAAATAAGATAATCACAGTTCCGGCGGGTATGACAATCCTTAGTGAAGGAGAGGTTAACCTTGATATGTACAAGGTCATTGAGGGAAATGTGGAGATGTACACCGGCTACGGAACTGATAAGGAAGTGCTTCTGGGAATTTTGAGCCCGGGAGCCTGCTTTGGAGAATTCGGGCTTCTGCTTCATAAACCGGCGATCTATACCATCATCACTTTTTCTCAGGTTAAGCTCCTTAGAGTTACGGAAGGAACCATGGGGGACTTCGTCAAGGAGAATCAGGACAGCATTGTTCAGATGATGAGGAATATGGCAGGGATGATGCTGAATATGTCCCATAACATTCAGCAGCTTAGTCAGGAGCTGGAGGATGTCAGCAGTAGGATTTCACCGGATGTAAACATTGTTCAGAAGAAACGAGACCAGGATGCGACAATGATCAAGGACTCTCTTCGCGAATATGCTGTGAAGGGGTATTCCTACAAGTTTTTTGGGAAAAAATAGGCTGTCTGCGGAGCGGTCTGACAGGCTCAAATCACAGAAAATTTGCGGATTTTATAGAAAATTTACTGTAAATTCACGGGGAAATAAAGGATAATATAGCTAGACGCTTTATGCTCTAATAAATGTACGGAATAATGAATTTTGGATATAAATCGAAAGGAGAAACAGCATGGATGGCATGAGCACTCAGGATATTCTTAATGGGCAGGATCTTTCTACTGCCAATGTGGATGATCTTTTGGCTGCTATGAAGGCAGAAGAGGCCGCAGCCGCGCCTGCAGCGGCACCGGAACAAGCGCCGCCACCGGCTCCTGCTCCCAAAAAAGCTGCGGAACCTGAACCAATTATGGACATTCCCAGTGTAGAGGATATAATGGCGGCAAGCGCAGCAGAGGTTCCCGCAGAGGCGGCACCCGCTGAGGAAGCTCCTGCACCTGCGCCGGTAGATCCGGAAGCGATGATGGCAGCAATGGCCGCAGCCGAGACTGCATCCGATGTGGATGCGATGATGGCGGCTATGGCAGCTGAGGCACCTGCGAAAGCACCGGCAGCCGAGCCTGTACCGACGGCAGCAGAGGCTCCGGCTGATATGGACGCAATGATGGCAGCGATGATGGCCGGAGAAGGCGCTACGGGAGAGATGCCTACACTTGAGGAGGCACCTCCGGATGTGGATCCTGCCCTTGCAGCTATGTTGGCAGCAGCAGAGGCAGCACCGGCAGCAGAGGTACCGGCAGAAATGCCTGTAGCTGAAGAAGCACCTGTAGATATGGATGCAATGATGGCAGCGATGATGGCCGGAGAAGCAGCGCCTGAAGCAGCTGTAGCAGAGGCACCGGCAGAAATGCCTGTAGCGGAAGAAGCACCTGCGGATATGGATGCAATGATGGCAGCGATGATGGCCGGAGAAGCAGCCCCAGAAGCAGCTGTAGCCGAAGCACCTGTAGAGATGCCTGTAGCTGAAGAGGCACCTGCGGATATGGATGCAATGATGGCAGCAATGATGGCCGGAGAGGCAGCGCCTGAAGCAGCTGTAGCAGAGGCACCGGCAGAAATGCCTGTAGCGGAAGAAGCACCTGCGGATATGGATGCAATGATGGCAGCGATGATGTCCGGAGAGGCAGCACCAGAGGCAGCCGCAGCCGAGGCCCCGATAGATATTCCTGCAGATATACCTGTAGCCGAAGCACCGGTAGAGATGCCTGCAGATATGTCAGTAGCAGAGGCACTTGTAGAAAACGTAGCAGCTGAGGAAGCGCCGGCAGATATGGAAGCAATGATGGCAGCAATGATGGCCGGAGAGGCAGCACCAGAGGCAGCCGCAGCCGAGGCCCCGATAGATATCCCTGCAGATATGCCTGTGGCAGAGGCACCTGTAGAGATGCCTGCAGATATGTCAGTAGCAGAAGCGCTCGTAGAAAATGTAACAGCCGAGGAAGCCCCCATAGATATCCCTGTTGCAGAACCGGTTGCTCTGGATGCGGAAGCGCTTGATATAGATCCCGTTCTTGCAGCAATGATCGCTGCAGGAGATGCACCGATGCCGGGAACAGAGACAGCAGAAGCAGCCCCTGAGGTACCCGTTGAAATGGCAGCAGAGATGCCGGCAGCCGAGGAAGCTCCTGTTGAAATGGATGCGATGATGGCAGCAATGATGGCCGGCGAAGCAGCAGCCGAGGCGCCTGCAGATATGCCTGCCCTTGAAGAGATGCCAGCAGATATGTCAATGATGGAGGAAGTTCCGGAAGAGGAGACCTCTGCAGAGATGCCCGATATGATGCTGAACGTCGATGCAGATGCGCTTACAGAGCCTCCTATTGAAGAGGATGCCGTAATCGAAGGAATCAGTCAGACTCTGTCGGAGTTTGATCTGTCACAGGCAGCAGATGCCCTTACAGGTGAAGTGGAAGATATAGAGAAATTCCTTGGAGCTGAGGACTATGAGTACACCAAAGCCATTCTTGGTATGAAGACCACGATCCTTCTTCGCCTCGAGGACGGCAACACCATGGCAATCCTCTTTGATTCCGACGAATTTGATTCACTGGAGAGCGGCTTCGAAAAAGACGGCAAGACAGCTTACAAAGATATCATGAACGACCTTATCAAGGATACCATCAAGCTTGGCGGAGGTTCCAGGATTGAGAGGCACAAGGGAAGCAAGGTTGTAGCCAAATAAATAAAATAGCATTCAAAGGTGTCGTACCTATAACGGTCCGGCACCTTTTTTCTGCCCATCAAGCGCTTTTTGCAAGACAGACAGCATTTTATGCTGACGAAATACCGTAGATCAGGCGTATAATGAAATTATAGATATATTCTTGGGGACAATATTTTTTTAGATTAAATCGGAGGAAAAAAGTATGGATGGATTATTGGCGTTTATCACGGCAGTATGTGGGAGAATTCAGGTTGTTTCCGATCTTTTTTGGGACTTCCCCACGAATTTTTCATGGTATTCAAACATTCCCATCTTGGGAAATTTCTCACTGGCCATCATTTTGCTGATTGGCTCGGGTATCTATTTTACGATCAGACTTCGTTTCATTCAGGTTCGCAAATTCAAACATGGCATCGAGGTTCTTAAGAACAGCAAGGCCAAAACAGGAATCTCGCCTCTGGCCTCATTCTTCCTATCAACTGCCATGCGTGTCGGCCCGGGGAATATCCTTGGTGTCACCGGTGCGGTATCGGTGGGCGGCCCCGGAGCCCTGCTCTGGATGTGGATCTCAGCCTTTTTCGGAATGGCAACAGCCTTTGTCGAGTCCACCCTTTCCCAGATATTCAAGGAGGAAAAAGACGGAGAGTACATCGGAGGTATGGCCTTTTACGGCAGAAGACTTCTTAAGAATTCCGCAGTTGTGGGCGTTGTTCTGTCACTGATGTACATCATATATGCTATTTTGTGCTTCCCCGCCCAGGGCTTTAACACGGTTTCTGCAATGGGACAGATCTGCAGTATCGTAAGCGGATCAGACCTTCCTACAACTCATCCCGTATACTGGATCGGCTTTGCCATCGTAATTATTGCAACCGTTGCCGTATCCTTCGGCGGAACCAAAAAGATTTCCAAAGTAACTGACGTTCTCGTACCGATCATGGCTATCGTATACGTGGTTACAGTGCTTGTTCTGATCCTTATCAACTTCACACGTATTCCCTGGTTCTTCTATGCCATTTTTACCGAGGCCTTCAAACCTGAAGCAGTATTTGGCGGAGCCTTCGGAATTGCCCTTATGCAGGGCGTTAAGAGAGGTCTTATGTCCAACGAAGCCGGCCAGGGTACCATCACAATGCCCGCAGCTGCTTCCGATGCAGCGCACCCCTGCGATCAGGGCTGTGTTCAGGCCATCGGCGTATTTTTGGATACAATCGTCATCTGTACACTTACAGGATTTGTTGTTATCATGGGTAGAGTATGGCTTACAGATGCCGCTGACGCATGGTTTGAGCTGGGCAAGCTCCCCAAGTATCTGGCATCGGTCACAGAGCTTACACCCGGAACTTTGTTTAACAGCGCCGTGACCCTTTTGGTATCACTGTGCTTTGGGCTGTTTGCATTTACCTGCCTTCTGGGCTTCATGTCATTTTCTGAGATCTGTGCAAACAGAATCAGCAAGAGCGCCGCATTTATCAATGTTATTCGTGTAATTGACATCGCCGTTATCTGCTTCGGAATGCTTACATCAATCGTAGGAATGGACCTGGGAGCACTGTGGGATCTGTCCGATTTTGCCAACATTCTCATCGCTTATTGCAATATACCTCTTTTGTATATAGGCTTTAAGTATGTTAAAAAAGCACAGGAACACTTCGAGAAAAATGACGGAACTCCATTCACCTCCAAGGTGATCGGAACAGAAGCGGAGGTCTGGGATAAGAAAGCCAATAAGTAAAAAACAATAAGTAAAATATGGAGTAATTTATGAAAAAAAAGTTTGTAGCAGCCATGATCCTTTCCTGCGCTATGCTGTTTGGATGTGGTCAGAAAGAAATAACCGCCGAGTCCGGAGTTTCAGAGGCTTCATTTGTGGAAGTGGTGGCAGAAGAGGAGGGTAGCGCAGAGGAGGCATCAGCTGATAAGACAGAGGCCCCACAAGCAGAAGAGGCCACAGCGCAGATGTCCCTTACAGACAAGAACGAGGCGGGCTCCGATGCATCAAGCGCTGCTACCACGCAGCCTGCAGATAAGGAAGCAGCCCAAAAAGACGATTCCGCAGCCGTAAGTTCGACAGCTCCCGCAGAACCTAATAAGCAGGAGACTACTGCAGAAACTGAGAGCCCTCAGCAGCCGGAAGCAGCCGCAGCAGAGCAGCCTAAGGACTACGGAAGGATCTTTTTTATCGGAGATTCCAGAACCGTAGATATCTTCGACGGAGAAGGCTACGAGATATATGATCTAAATCAGGGCGGTGTGAGAGTATTTGCCGAGAATGGCAAAGGCTATGACTATTTGGTTGAGATTTTGGGACGTTATGACTCGGAATACGATACAGTTGTAACCTGGCTTGGCTGCAATGATCATTACAACATAGAACAGTACAAGACCTATTATGAAGGTCTTCTTGCCAGAGGAATCAACCTTGTGATCTGCAATGTGGGACCCACAGCCAATGAGTGTCTTGACGAATGGGACAGCACCAGATACCGCAACGAAGACATGGCGGCCTTTAACCAGCAGATAACCGCCTGGGCAAACGCACACGGAGTCAAAGTTATCGACATGTACTCCTACGTCTATTCCAATCTTCAGATTGACTCCGACGGAATCCACTACAGCCCCAAACCCAACTCCTCTGAATGGAGCTTTATCATGGGCTCCATGTGATTGGTGAATGCAGTAAACCTAGCTGAATTAATGGGACTGCACGGGGAAAATACCGGAAAACACGCAGTTCTTGTACAACGCGATGATTTTAGAAACGAGAGAAAAAAGGAATGTCGACTATCCATGAAAGTGAATAGGAGACATTCCTTTTTTGAGTTACTCAGTATTAAATTTAAGCTGCAGGTCTCTGAGAGTTAGCCTGGTTTGCAGCGGCCTGTTTTGCAGCTTTTCTCTTCAGATCTCTGATGTAGCAGTATACGTTAGCTGTGATACAGAAAACAATGCCGAGGAAATTGATATAAGTCTCGCTGTTTTCGTCCATCTTCATACCGTAAACGGTGATGAGGTATACAATGATCAAAGGGATAAAGCATTTCAAAACGGTCAGAATGGAGTGCTTCAGGTACAAAAGACCAAAGGTTATAAGCTCGAAACAATCCTGATGTGCTACAGCTACAGAAGTTGCCATTATAATTGCGCAGCCCTGAATAAACAGGAAAAACGCAATATCAAATTCAGCCCCGGATAACACGAAGTAGCTTGCAGAAACAGCCAGTGAAATGAAAACATCAATAACAAATCTTAAGCTAGGCTTCATCTCTTACATCCTCCCCACAATCCTTTTTTCATCATAGACAAAATCCTCCTTGATATAGAATTTATGCGCCATTTGATTATGTTTAACGGCAACATGTCAGTATTTTACTGCGTTCTCCTAATTCTATCTACCTAAATATTGCTATTTATCAAGCTTTTATGACATAAATCTACATCCACCCCCCATAAATACGAAGTTCTGACCATCCATTATCTCCTGGCCGCACATATTAGCTGCCATAGCTAATCTGCCAATATTTTGTAGGCTGATGTTTTTATGCAATTTTCATTGGACATACCTGTCGTAAAAAGTTATGATTATATCATGTACGGAAAACGCTTTCCGAAAACACGGGTACAGTAAGGAGAATAAATGGTTTCCATCAAAGATGTCGCCAGGGAAGCAGGCGTAGCCATATCAACTGTTTCCAAGGTGCTAAACAACTATCCCAACGTCAGCGAAGCAACCAAAGCCAAGGTAAATGAAGTAGTTGAACGCTTGGGGTTTGTACCAAACGCCGTAGCCGCTACCCTTTCTTCCAAGAAGGCAGGCAGAGTTGCACTTCTCATCAAGCTCAATCTTGAGACCCAGGCCAGTGACGAGATCGGCATGCAGTACATATCAGGAGCCGTCCATAAGGCCAAGGAACTGCAGCTGGATGTCATCACCGTTTTTACTTCCATGATCGAAGATATGAACCTTGAGGAAGTCACCAGCTATTTTGCCTCCCAGGGGATTAAGGGCATCATCGTTTACGGCCTAACCACTAAGGACAAGGTCCTTCATAGGCTCATTGACAGCGGAAAATTCAAGATGGTGGTCATCGACGCACCAATGGTAAATGACACTACATCATCCGTCAGCGTCGACCATGAAAAAGCGCAATATGACGTTGCCAAGAAGACCATTACGGAGAACAAGTGCAAGAAGGTTCTGTACATTGCCGGAGAAGAAAACGGCTATGTCACCGCAGAGAGGCTTAATGGTATCAAGAAGCTCTGCACCGAGAAAAAGCTCAAGCTCACCGTAAGAAACGGCGGTTTCTCTGAGCTTAAGGCCAGAGAGATCACCATGAAATTTGCCAAGAATACAAACTGCGTTGTCTGCGCCTCGGATCTTATGGCCATCGGAGCCATGAAGGCTCTGATAGACATGGACATCTTCAGACCGGTCTGCGGCTTTGACGGGATACTGCTCATGGGCTACGCCGGTAAGCAGATGAACACAGTCAAGCAGGACTTTGTTAAGATCTCTGAGGAAGCTCTTATTGAGCTGGACAGACTTATGAGCGGAGAGAAGGGCAGAAAAGTAGTGATACCCCATACTCTGGTGAGAATCAAGTATGAGGATATTATCCGCTGAGATTATTTTGTAAGAAAAAACTTGCGGAAAACGTTTTCTCATGGTAAAGTATGTATTATGAATTAAGAAAACGTTTTCCTGGGAAAATTGTTTTTTATTGCGAGAGGAGATATTAAAATGTCTAAGCACACCAACATGCAGCGCGACGTTCTGGTTCTTAATCTTGAAGAGCAGCTTGAGCAGCTGGCTGACGAGAAGTTTGGCAAGAGCCTAAGGGAACTTACGGACCGCGAGACCTACTTCGTTCTTCTGGAGATGACAACACGTCTTATGAATGTTGCCGAGGTTTATAACGGTGAGAAGAAGGTTTACTACATTTCAATGGAGTTCCTTATCGGTAAGCTTCTTTCCAACAACCTTATCAACTTGAGAGTATATGACAGAGTTAAGGCTATTCTTGAGAAGAACGGCAAGAATCTTGCAGATATAGAGGAGTGCGAGCCTGAGCCTTCACTTGGTAACGGCGGTCTCGGAAGACTTGCAGCATGTTTCCTTGATTCCATCGCAACCCTTGGACTGGCCGGAGAGGGCATCGGACTCAATTATCACTTCGGACTTTTTAAGCAGGTATTCAAGGATCACCTTCAGAATGCAGAGAAGAACGACTGGATCGAAGACCAGTCCTGGCTTGAGAAGACAGATACTACCTTCGAGGTATCTTTTGGCGATAAGAAGGTTGTTTCCCGTCTCTATAACATGGATGTTGTGGGCTATGACACCGGAGTTAACAAGCTCCGCCTCTTTGACATTGAGTCCGTAGATGAGAGCCTTGTTAAAAAAGGCATCGACTTTGACAAGACCAAAATAGATAAGAACCTTACTCTTTTCCTCTATCCGGATGATTCCGATGAGGCAGGTAATCTTCTTAGAATATATCAGGAGTATTTCCTGGTTTCAAATGCAGCACAGCTTATCTTAAGAGAGCAGAAGGAGCGTCAGTATGACCTTCACGAGCTCCATAACCATGCGGTTATCCAGATCAACGATACACATCCTACAATGATCATTCCTGAGCTTATCAGGATTCTTGTTGAGGAGAAAGCCTTCAATATCGATGAGGCCATCAACGTTGTAAGTAAGACCTGTGCCTACACCAACCACACAATCCTGGCAGAGGCTCTTGAGACCTGGCCCCTTGAGTATCTTGAGAAGGTGGTTCCTCAGCTTGTTCCTTACATCAAGGAGCTGGATAAGAGAATCCGCGACAAGTACAAGAGAAATTCCAAGGTTTGGATCATCGACAAGCAGAAGAAGGTACATATGGCCTTCATCGATATCCACTATGGCTTCTCAATCAATGGTGTAGCAGCTATTCATACAGAGATCCTCAAGAACAGTGAACTTAATGATTTCTACAAGCTCTATCCTGAGAAGTTCAACAACAAGACCAACGGAATCACCTTCCGCAGATGGCTTCTTTCCTGTAACCATCCGTTGGCAGATTTCCTGTCAGAGACCATCGGAGACGGCTTCAAGAAGGATGCAAACAAACTTGAGAAGCTCCTTGACCACATCGACGATGAGGCAGTTCTCGATAAGCTCGAGGCCATCAAGAGAGGCAAAAAAGAGGAGTTGGTTGCTTACCTCAAGGAGCACGAGGGAGTAGAGGTTGATCCCGATTCCATTTTTGACATTCAGGTAAAGAGACTTCACGAGTACAAGAGACAGCAGATTAATGCTCTTTACATTATCCATAAATACCTTGAGATCAAGGGCGGCAAGAAGCCTGCAAGACCTCTTACCTTCATCTTTGGTGCCAAGGCTGCTCCTGCCTATGTAATCGCAAGAGACATCATCCACCTTATTCTTGTTCTTCAGGAGATCATCAACAACGATCCTGATGTTAACAAGTACATGAAGGTAGTTATGGTAGAGAACTACAATGTAAGCTACGCTGAGAGACTTATCCCTGCCTGCGATGTATCAGAACAGATCTCTCTTGCATCCAAGGAAGCTTCCGGAACCGGCAATATGAAGTTCATGCTGAACGGCGCCGTAACCCTTGGAACAGACGATGGTGCCAACGTAGAGATCCACGAGCTTGTAGGCGATGACAACATCTACATCTTCGGTGTCAGCGCTGATGAAGTAATCGAGCACTACAAGAAGGCTGATTACGTTTCCAAGGATTACTACAAGAAGAGTAAAGTGATCAAGGAAGCTGTTGATTTCATCACCAGCAAGGAAGCCCTTAAGGTTGGTCACAAGGAGAACCTCAAGAGACTCCACGACGAGCTCCTTAACAAGGACTGGTTCATGACTCTCATCGACCTTGAGAGCTACATAGAGAAGAAGGATCAGATCTTCGCTGATTACGAGAACCGTGATAAGTGGAAGAAGATGATGCTGACCAACATTGCAAAAGCAGGATTCTTCTCCTCAGACAGAACAATAAATGAATATAACAGAGATATCTGGCATCTAAACTAAGTTAGGGCTTGAACTGAATCCACGCGCCCCGGACAGAAATGTTCGGGGCGTTTTTTCATCTTATGTTCCTGATTTTTTCCTTTACCTTAACTGACCATGGCGATATAGTAAGATGTGACATTTTTTGGTTGGCTTTCAACATGAGGTTATGACATGGACTATATTCATACAGTGCAATATTACGAAACTGACAGGATGGGGATCACACACCATTCCAACTACATCAGGTGGATGGAGGAGGCAAGGGTGGATTTTCTTTCGCAGATAGGCTGGGATTACGCCAGACTTGAGGAGATGGGGATCATCTCCCCGGTCCTTAATGTAACCTGTGATTACAAGAAGACAACGACCTTCGCTGATCAGGTTTCGATAAGTGTTTCAGTAAAAGAGTTCAAGGGAGTTAAGCTCCACCTTGCTTATGAAATGAAGAATAAGGACGGAAATGTGGTTTGCCTGGGCACATCATCCCATGCTTTTCTTAATACGGAGGGCAGACCAATAAGGATGAAGCAGGAGTATCCTGAATTATTTAACACTCTTTCCGGGCTTGTTGCAGCAGACAATTGATTTTAGTTTTTTTGTAGGAGGATATCATTATGACAGAATTAGAAACTAAGGCCAGGAATTTTCACAAAAATGGCAATAACTGTTCAACTTCCCTGGCGTTAGCATTTGCAGAGACGCTTGGTGTATCTGAGGATGAGGCAAAGAACCTGGTGCCTGCTCCAAGAAGTATTGATGGTAAATGCGGAACATATCTTAGCGTTGTAGCTATGCTTGAAAAGCTTGGTATAGATAAGGCTGCCGAATATGAGAAGGCCTTTCTTGATAAGAACGGAAGTCTTGATTGTAAGACCCTGATCGCTCAGAGAACCGGCACAGGCAGAACCTGCAATGATCTTGTTGGCGAAGCTGCTGCAATGCTTGAAGAGATGATAAAGAATGCCTGAGCATGCTCTTGTAAACACAGGGGCGCAGCTGACTGCTGATGATAATGCAACTATTAGCGCTGTAGCTAAGGCTGCCTGTATTTTACTCGCAGTTTGGATAGTCAAAAAGCACACTTTAACCTACTCAAAAAAATAAGACAGAAAAGGAATTTAATACATGTGGAATATTGAATATAAGGGAGTTCTCAAAGGGGATATAGATACGATTGCCAGCGGCAAAGAATTACCTGAGGGCGCCGTTCAGTTTAAGGAACCGGACACAACCTGGGAGGCTTTTTCTATAGGAACCTTAATATTACTCCCGCTGATACTGCTGATGGGGGCAATCTCCTGGCTAAGGCTTAAGGCTGACTATGCGGGAATTACCAAGCAGGCGCTGCGAAGTGAGATGAAATCTTTTGTCGTGGCCATGGGTATATTCGTGGCGCTTCTGATAGTTTCCATGTGGATTCACGAATATATTCATGCTGTTTTATTTCCCAGAGCTGCCAAAAAAGAAGTCTATGTCGCTCCTTCCTCAGGTGCACTGTTTGTTTATAGTGAGGATTATATAAGCAAGAGCAGATTCGTGATCATGTCCCTGGGACCTGCAATTGTTCTGGGAATATTACCTTTTGCTGCCTGGGTAATCCTGGCGCAGTTTATAGCGGTGCCTGTTGTGCTGGCCGTAGCTGTAGCACTTTATTCCATTTGCATGGTCTTTAGCGCGGTGGGCGATATCGTGAACGTATACAACTGCATCAGACAGGTGCCTGACGGAGCAAAGGTTTTTAATCACGGTTATCATTCATATTGGGTAAAACTATGATCTTTTGGATAACTGCAACGATTTGTGCCTTTTTTGTTAAGGGCCTGTGCGGGTTTGCCAACACTCTCGTTTTTACCTCAATACTGAGCTTTGGCAATGCCAATATAAATATTTCTCCGGTGGAGCTGATCCTTGGCTATCCCACCAATCTGATAATCAGTTGGAAAGAGCGCAGATCCATAGATTTAAAAATCTGCATCCCGCTATCGGTTCTGGTGATTGCCGGCAGCCTTGGAGGTGTTCTTTTTCTTAAAAATGCTGATGTGACAGTCATTAAGATTATCTTCGGCGTGCTTGTGATTTTGGTTGGAATAGAGATGCTCTTTAGAGAGTTTTCTTCGAAAAAAGCGAAGCAGTCGAGGATACTTCTGACGGTCATAGGTATTTTATCCGGCTTTTTGTGCGGACTATACGGCGTGGGAGCGCTGCTTGGCGCATATATAGGCAGAGTGACTGAGGATTCCAAGTCTTTCAAGGCAAATATCTGCCTGGTCTTTGTGATTGAGAACTCCTTTAGGATCATTCTCTACAGTCTGTATGGAATAATCACCTTAGAAGCCCTGAAGATGGCTCTATGGCTGGCACCATGCATGCTGGCCGGTCTTGGGGCAGGCATGCTCAGCGCCCGTGTGATCGACGAGAAATATGTGAAAAAGATTGTGATAATTATGCTGATCATTTCCGGAATAGCCTTGATTTTGAGAGAGGTATGAAGTATGAAGAACTTGATAAAGCCGGGGCGACTTGAAGCCGGCGATACAATTGCAACCATAAGTCCTTGCAATGGTTGGGCTGGAGATGAAGGAATAAGATGGAAATATGAGCTTGGAGTATTAAGACTCCGGGAACTTCGACTTAATGTGATCCATGCGCCCAATTCTATGAAAGGCTCTGAATATTTGTCTCAAAATCCAAAGGCCCGGGCCGAAGATATTATGTGGGCATTTGAGAACAAGGATATAAAGGCAGTTATAGCTAATGTTGGAGGAAATGACAGCATTAATCTAATTCCGTATCTGGATTCTAATGTGATTGCAGCTAATCCTAAGATTTTCATTGGATATTCCGATGTTATGTATCTTCACCTATATTGCTATAAATGCGGACTTTCAACCTTTTACGGGGATAATCTTCTGACACAGATAGCGGATCAGGCCGGATGGCATGAGTACAGTAAAAGATGGTTTGTTAAAACGCTGTTTGAAAATGATCCGATTGGAATTATTGAACCGGCTAAGGAGTGGACATATGAGGCATCCAACAATTTCCGATCGGATATAAAGCGTGGTTACCATCCTTGCCTGGGATATGAGTTCATTCAAGGACAAGGAATAGCAACCGGAAGACTCATAGGTGGTCATACCGGAATTACGGAACTTGAAGGGACAGCTATAGAGCTTAAGGATGAAGACTATAACGGCGCAATTATGTTTATAGAGGATATCCCTGAGTTTTTTGATGAAGAGGCCATAAAGGGATTTTTTGAGTATCTGGGACAAAGAGAAATTCTTAGCAAGTTAAATGGAATCATCCTGGGAAAATCTAATGAAGAAAGGGATTTCTTGGAACGAGCAAAAATAATTAAAAAGATAGTTTTCGACAAGTATTCCTGTGCAATCCCCATTGTTTATGGATTAAATTTTGGTCATTCATCTCCAATGTTCATTTTACCTTATGGTGCGATGGCTGAGATTAACTGTGAGAATAAGACTTTTTCAATTTTAGAGAGCGGTGTTGTATAAAACAATTTGGTATTTGCAGCTATTTCCGCGGTAAAATAAGTATATGGACAAAAAGAATTACACCTATTTGGTAGAATGTGCCGATGGCACTTTATATTGCGGCTGGACCAATGATCTGGACAAGCGCATGACTGCTCATAATGAGGGCAAAGGAGCCAAGTATACCAAACCAAGGCTTCCGGTAAAGCTCGTTTATTATGAGGAGTTTGAGACCAAAGAAGAGGCCATGAAAAGAGAGTACAGCATCAAGCAGCTTTCCAGAAAGCAGAAAGAGAAGCTGATCAGCGGTTTTAGCAAATGAGGTAGATCAAGGCTATGAGCATTGTTTACAGCGCATTACCATATTTATTAAACATCGCGATTGTGGTTATCTCAGCTGTCATTTCCTTTAGTTTTCTTAGAAAAGATGGTAAGTGGTGCCGCGAAAGAGCGGAGAAGGCCTTTAAGTTTTTTACAACCCAGAGTAATGTGCTCTGCGCAGTTGCTGCACTTTGCATGTGCTTTTTTGCCGGAGCGCAGTGGGCTTTTATTCTGAAGTACATCGGAACTGTGGCGGTTACAGTAACTATGCTCACGGTTATCTTTTTCCTGGGACCAAGTATGGGTGGCTACCAAAAACTCTATGTGGGCACTGAGCTGTGGCTCCATCTGATAAATCCCTTGTTGGCGTTAATATCATTTTGCACATTTGAGAGGCGTAGTATGTCTGTGGGTGTTGCAGCACTTGGTCTGCTACCGGTGATCTTGTATGGCATACTGTACCTTTATAATGTTATATATGCGCCTGAAGATAAGCGCTGGGATGACTTCTATGGTTTTAACAAAAACGGAAAATGGCCTATTGCATTTGCGCTAATGGTTATCGGAACGGCGATTATTTGTGTTGGATTGTATTTCGTGTCTAATATCGGTGATTCAGTGGGTGCGGATTGTGAGTCAGTGGGGACGGTTCTTTCTGACTCGCCTTGTGAGTCACAAAGAACCGTCCCCACTGACTCGCAATCCGCACCCACTGAATCCACGATGGAACTGTACAAAGGCATCCTGCAGCACTACAGATCCGGCGAGGAAATGTTCTCCGATGAAGGTGAGGGCTACGACTACAGCCAGGCAACAGCCCCGGGCTATGCCCTGTATGATATAGACGGCGATGGCGTAGATGAACTGTTTATCACCCCCAGAATGAACGACGAAGGGCACACTTATGTCGTTTACTATGTCAAAAATGGCGAAGTAATCCGCGGAAGAGCGTTAAATGGCTATCTTCCGGATTCCGGCTATTGGACCTATTACTTTGACTATTTCATTGATGCATATGAATTTGACAGGGACGAAGGCTTTGTACATAAATGGGAGTTTGACTACCCCTGGGTTGATGGTATAGAGGCCAATACTCTTATCCATGAAGGCGGAGAACCGCAAGAAATTACAGATGAAGAGGTAGAGGCATTGCTTAATGAGCATCAAACCGAGCCGCAAGGAATTGAGTGGAAGAAATTTTGATCTATTGACAATGTAGATGACAAGGGGACGATTTTTATACCAATGGGGACGGTTCTAAATGGTAAAGTTTTTTCTTTGCAAAAACTTTACCATTTAGAACCGTCCCCATTGGTATAAAAATCGCCCCCGTATCACATCCTCAAGCTCTACTATCACCCCAACAGCTCCAGCAGATCCTTCCTCGAAAGACTCGGAGTGCTAAGTGAATCCGAAGACAAGAGCTGCTCAGCCAGCTCTTTTTTCTTGTTCTGAAGGAGAATAATTCTCTCCTCAATAGTGTCCTGCATGATAAGCCTGTATACGGTCACCACGTTCTTCTGGCCGATTCTGTGGGCTCTGTCGGTGGCCTGATTCTCGACGGCGCGGTTCCACCAGTGGTCGTAGTGGATGACGATGTCCGCTGCAGTCAGGTTAAGGCCTGTGCCGCCGGCTTTAAGCGAGATGCAGAATACAGGTGTTTCATCTTCCTGGAAGGTGTCAACCATTTTGATGCGATCTTCCTTCTTGGTGGCACCGGTAAGGAGATAGTAGCCGATGCCTTCTTTCTTAAGCAGGGCAGTGAGTCTCTCCAGCATTGATGTAAACTGGGAGAATACCAGCATCTTGTGGCCACTCTCTGCAGCACTTTTAATCATCTCAAGGCACAGATCCGCCTTGGCGCTGCCTCCCTGATAGCCATCATAAACAAGGCCGGGATCGCAGCATATCTGACGAAGCCTTGTAAGCTCCGACAAGATAACGATCCTGTCCTTCTTGAAATCTTCATCGCTCTTAAGCTCCACCATCATCTTGATATGCTGAAGCCTTGCTTTGTAGAGCTCTGCCTGCTCCTTGGTCATGGGAGCGTAGATGTTTTCCTCAAGCTTATCCGGAAGGTCCTTAAGGACATCCTTCTTAAGACGACGCATCACAAAAGGTGCGATCATCTTGCGAAGCCTCTCCATGGCACTTTCATCCTTCTCGGAAACAGCAGGTCCCTCCAGCACGTCGTGGAATTTTTTGTAGCTGAAAAGATACCCCGGCATACAATAATCAAATATGCTCCAGAGCTCGCTGAGCCTGTTCTCTATAGGAGTTCCGGTAAGGGCAATCTTAAAGGAAGCGCTGATGGACTTAACTGCCTTTGCACCTTGCGTGCTTGGATTCTTGATAAACTGCGCTTCATCAATGATCTCACATTCAAAGGAAAGATACTTGTACAGCTCAATATCTCTTCTCAAAAGGTCATAGGAAGTAATGATAACATCGGTACCTTCCTCGTCAATCTCCGAGGTGACCCTCTCTCTGTCGGGCTTTATTCCAACCGCCAGCTCGCAGTGTAGCTGCGGTGTAAACTTCTGTATCTCATGCTGCCAGTTGTAGACCAGGGAAGCGGGACACACGATAAGGGAGCACTTATTCTTTTTGCCCTCCTTAATATTTTTCTCCTTGATGGAAAGCAGAAGAGTAAGCACCTGCAGCGTCTTACCAAGGCCCATATCATCTGCCAGTACGGCACCAAAGCCGTTTTTCCTAAGTCTTGCAAACCACTGGAAGCCGGTCTTCTGGTAGTCTCTGAGAACCTCCGACAGACTCTCGGGCAGAGGAATAGCTTTTTCGTCTTCGTTAAAAGAGTCCACCAAAGCCTTGAATTCTCTGCTTCTTGACAGATGCGGCCCCAAAAAGTCCTTACTCTGTCCCGACAGATCGTCCAGGAACAGCGCCCTGAACTTAGGCACCGCTGCGTGTCCCTCAAGAATATCCTTGGAAGTCAGAGACAGACCGTCCCTTAGTGTATACAGTAGCTCCATCTCATTGCCTGAGAGGTCCACGATATCTCCGGACTTAAGCCTGAAGTATTTTTTCTTCCTGTCGTATCTGGTAAGAATCTCGTCCAGCTCATCATTTGTCAGATCCTCCGGCACTATGGACAGCTGCAGAAGGTCTGAAACAACGGACACACCAAGAGAGATCTTGGGCGATTTAACAATATGAACAGCCTTGATGCTATCGGACAGATAGACCTCTCCGATGCGGTCAAGGGACGGAATGTCATCGGTAATAAAGGTATAGATCCTATCGCTTTCTGCGGATTCGCCCCCGAGGATCAGAAGTCCTTTTTCCGCATCAAGCTTGTCAAAATGGGGGCTGATGGCCTTGGCGGCCTGATTTTCTGCAAAAAGATTGCGTCTTATAACGGGGAGCTGCTCCTTGTCACGGGCATCGTTTGCATCAAAAGCCGAGGGCTCCTCGAAAACATGATAGGCCTCTTCGGTATTTTTTCCCTCATGATAAAGAGCCTGCAGGTCGCAGGTTACGGTGAAATCGTCAGGCATATCGATATAGAGCCTGAACTTCGGAATGTCCGGAGTGTACAATGAAGCCTCAAAACCATCGGAGCCTACGTTGAAATACTCCTCGATGACAGGCAGGAGCCCCGTTGAAAAAACAGGCAGATCCTTTTCCGAAATAAACAGCTCATTCTCAGTCCTTCTTGCGGACAGGAATCTAAGGAAAGGAATAACAGGCTCAGCGTCCACTCTCGGGATCATGTGGAGCTTCCTGCGCCTCTCGAAATACAGATAGGAATAGCCCTCGAACATGGTAAAAGAGCTGGCTTCGAAGGTGATGCCTCCCGGCGTCTTGTCAATGTGAAGGTCAATGGGCGGAAATACGGGAACTATCTCCAGATAGCGCTCCTCGCTGTATTTTGCCCGGAAATCGTTATTCACGTAGTAAACTCCTGAAACGGAGCTGAAGAACTCGTCGATCTCATGGCCCTCAAGCTCGATCTGCTTGCTGTGGCCCTTGGCGTAGGAGTAGGTGAAGCCATTTTGTTTATGTCTGAAATAATCCCTAAGGAATCTGATTATCTTTTTTGACGCATCGGAGAAGGCCGACAGATCGTGGGTGAATTCCAGATGCTTGCCGTAGCTGACGGTGCTGTTCTCATCAATTGCCCTGATCAGCTCTGCGATGTCCTTAAGCACGTAGCTGTGGCCCTGACCGGAATATATGTTGAAGCTTAAGGTGATCTTGTCCTTGTTAAAAACGAGATGTGGCTCAAGCTCCACCAGCGCTGCCTTCTTGTATAAAAGAGGCGTATCGGATTCGGGAGCGTAGGCTCTCAGCAGATTTTTGGTCTCAAAGGAGGTGTAGTGGAAGTCCTTGGGAGCATCGGAAATAAAGCGTCTTCCGGAGGCGCTTATGGATCCTGTCTTAAAAAAGTCGTTACTGTTATTTGGCATTTTTCCATTCCTTAGTGAGTCAGATATCCCTCGAGAGTTGCAAAAACATCCCGAAAATAAGCTTTTCTTGTGGCTTCATCGGCATTGAAGATCTCATGTTTGGAGGTGGGATAGGGGTGAATCCTGGCAGCGGGAGCCAGTCCGCTAAACTCTTCATAACCCGCCTCGTCTATAAGATGATCGCGGCCTGCGGTCATAATGGTGATGGGAAGTCGTAGCTTTCCCGCATTTCTCATAATATCATCGTGAACCCGCATACTGGCAAGGGCCCAGCCATAGGTTGCGCCCCTTGTCTGATAGTGCTGATCCCTTATTCTTAGCATTAGCTGGTAATCGAATCTGGGTCTGGAAAGAGCACTGCTCTTGTCAAAATCCGGATTGGGATCAAAGTGCTTCTGATTGGGCCCCAGGTCGTACATTTTTCTGAAGATTATCGCATAGGCCTTAAGGAGAATGCGAAGGAGGGGATTGACATTGCCCGCCAGTAGCTTGAACATCGGGGAACTAAGGATAGCTCCCTTGTAGTAACCATCATAGGTCTCAAGAAAAAGAGTGCTTATGGCGCCTCCCATTGAGTGGGCGATGATGAACATATCAAGGCCCCTGCTCTCGGGAACCACCACCTTGTCCACGAAACGGTGAAGGTCCTCCACGTAGGTCCTGTAGCTGTCGATATAGATGGTGTCCACTGCCTTGGGCTTTCCCCCGGAATAGCCGTGACCTCTTTGTTCCAGGAAAAAGACCTTGTAGCCAGCCTGGGTGAGATACCAGATGTATTCATGGAATTTACCGAAGAATTCGCCAAGACCGTGAACCAGAGTGATGCTGGCTTTTGGGGCTCCTTCGGGATCGCATACATAGTAGTTAAAATCTATGTTGCCCCGGCCCTTTAGCTGACCTCTGGTGACATATTTTTTGCACCAGTCCTTGACTTCGTTTTCCATGGCGGAGAGGAAATCCTCCTCCCCAAGGAGCTTAACATTATTCATGCTTCCTCCGATTCTCTGTAGCTAAGAAGGGAATTGGCTTTGTCCGGATAATTGGTTATGATGGCGTTTACTCCCAGCTCAATGCATCTCTTGATATCAGCGGTGCTGTTGACGGTCCATACGTTTACATCAAGTCCGTGTTTTCTGCAGTCTTCCATGAAATGAGGGTACTGCAGGTTGTAAAGAGCGGGGTGAAGTGCATCGACGCCCTGCTGATGTCCGTAGAGGGGCATGTCGAGGGATCCGTCCGCATACAAAAAGCCCAGTTTGGCGTCAGGATCGATCTCTTTTATCTTCATGATCGAATAATGGTTGAAGGAAGAGTAGATGACTCTGTCCTGCCAGTTCTTTTTATGGGTAAGATCAACGATCTTTTCCTCGATTCCGGGGTAAAAGAAGACGCCGGTCTTGAGTTCTATATTGATGGTGAGTCCTGTGGGATCCAGGAGATTAAATACTTCCTCCATGGTTGGAATTGTGGCATCCTCATAAAAAAGATTGCCATTGCAGAAATTGAACTTCTTAAGCTCAGCCAGAGTATAGTCTCTGACAAATCCCGCACCGTTACTGGTTCTGTCTATTTTTTCATCATGACAGACGACAATCGCGCCGTCCTTGGTAAGCTGAATATCCAGTTCAACGCCGTCGGCTCCCATTTTGGCCGCAAGATCAAAGGCCGAGAGGGTGTTCTCCGGGGCGTGGCCGCTGGCTCCTCGATGTGCCCAGATAAGTGGTCTGCTCATATTTATTACCCCCGTTTGGTAAAAAATGTCATCTATTAATTGTATCATTTTAGAAGATGCCATTCAATTGAAAAAGCGTCATAAAATCTGAGTGAAACTTAGTGAATCCATTGACAGAGGTGGGCTCATTCTGTAAAATAATAACGCGTGTCATTGAAAATCTTAATGACATTCTATTAAAAAATCTTTGGGGAGGCATAAAAACATGTCCAGAAAAGCAACCATTACGCAGAAAGAAATAGTAAATGCGGCATTCAAGATTACCAAAAGAGAAGGTTTTGAGCAGATAACATCAAGGAAGCTTGCGGCAGCAGCAGGATGCTCCACACAGCCTATTTTCCGCATTTATGAAAATATGGATGCGCTTAAAAAGGACGTTTACGATAAGGCAGCCGTTTACTACGAAGATTATTACAACGATTACACCAAGTCCCACGAGGTTCCTTTCGTTGACCTGGGTCTTGCGTACATCGGATTTGCTCAGAAGTATCCTCATCTGTTCAGACTCCTTTTCATCTCTGAGCAGGGACCTGAGTCCAAGAGCATGTATGACCTTGTAAATGGCAGTAATGAGAATGTTGTTAAAGAGATAAACAAGGCAGTTGCCAAGGGTGCAGGTAATGCACAGGATCTTTTCATGAAGATGTGGATCTTCATCCACGGCGCAGGCTGCATGGCTGTGACCGGGGATTATGATCTGGATGAGGCTTCATCCGTAAGTATGCTTGAGTCAGCCTACATGGCTTTCAGCAAGTAATAAGCGTTTATCAAGGGGGATGTAATGCGCTTCGAAGCGGATGTTGATGTTATTACCAGAATAAATGAATGTTATCCCAGGATGAGTAAGGGCAAGAAGTCAATTGCCACCTATATCTGTGACCACTATGAGCAGGCTGTTTTCATGACTGCGGCAGAGCTTGGCAGGATCGTGGGAATGAGTGAATCCACCGTTGTCCGTTTTGCCATGAGCCTTGGCTACGATGGTTATCCCGAGTTTCAGAAGGCGCTTTCTGTTTGGGTCAGCGACAAATTTGGCTCAGTTCAGAAGGTGGGAAGGAAGTTTGGCAAGAGCAATGAAGGCGAGATATTGTCCACCATCCTTCAGTCGGATATTTCGAATATAGAGCACACGATCAACAACATCGACGTGGCAGCCTTCAAGACTGCCGTTGACATTATACTTAAGGCCAGGAACCTTTATATCGTGGGCATCAGAAGCTGCGAGCCCCTGGCGGATTTCCTGCACTTTTACATGAATATGATAAGAGGCAACAACTTCCTTATCAAAACCACCAATGTCAGCGAGATGTTTGAGCAGATGATAAGGATCAACGACAGGGACGCAATCATAGGAATCAGCTTCCCCAGATATTCCATGAGAACCTTGAAGTGCATGGAGTTTGCCAATGACAGGAATGCCAAGGTCATCACCATTACAGATTCTGTTCATTCGCCCATGAACCTGTATTCCTCCTGTAACCTTCTTGCCAAGAGCGAGATGGCTTCCATCGTTGATTCACTGGTGGCGCCCCTTAGCGTTATCAATGCGCTGGTGGTGGCTCTGTGTATGAAAAAGCCTAACGAGGTTCAGGCAGACCTTAAGATGCTGGAAGAGACCTGGAATAATTATCAGGTTTATTTAAATGATGAGATTGATTTTGCTTCCGACGATCCGATGATCGGTTATCCTTACAGATCAGGGGACGTCAACAAGTAGGAGAGTTTAGTGAAGAAAATTGCAGTTATCGGCTGCGGTGCGGCCGGCATGATGGCGGCGCTGGCTGCCGCGAATAGCGGTGGTAGCGTCACTATTTTTGAAAAAAACGAAAAGCCCGGTAAAAAGATCTACATCACCGGCAAGGGCAGGTGCAATGTCACCAACGCCTGCGAGGTGGAGGACTATTTTAACTATGTTAAAAGAAATCCCAGGTTCCTCTACAGCGCTGTTTATGATTTTGACAACAGGGCCGTTATGGACTTTTTTGAAAGTAACGGCTGTAAGCTGAAGGTTGAGCGCGGAGACAGGGTTTTTCCCGTATCCGACCATTCTTCGGATATAATCAAGACACTGTACAATGCTGTGGTTAAGGCAGGCGTCACTGTGGTGTTTAATGCCAATGTCCTGTCGGTGGAAAGTAGCGGCGGCGTGATTTCAGCCCTGACTTATTCAGTGGATGACGATCCCATAACCCGCGAGGAGTTCGACAGCATCATTGTATGTACCGGCGGAATGAGCTATCCTTCCACAGGTTCCACAGGAGACGGCTACAGGTTTGCCAAGGATGCGGGACACAGCATCAAGGAGCCTCTTCCCTCACTGGTTCCCTTCGAGGTAAAAGAGAGCTGGTGCAAGGATCTGCAGGGCTTGTCTCTTAAAAATGTGGGTCTCAAGCTCTTTTTATCTGATAAGGGCGACACTAAGGCCGGTAACGGGACCGGTGAGAACGGCGGATCCAAGAAGGCCAAGAAACCCAAAGCTGTGTATGACGGCTTTGGAGAGATGCTTTTTACCCACTTCGGTATCAGCGGTCCTCTCATTCTTACTGCCAGCTGCCATTATGAGAAGGACAAGCTTGGCAAGGTGTTCATTGATCTTAAGCCTGCGCTTAATGAGGAACAGCTTGATAAGAGGGTTCTCAGGGACTTCGAAGAGGGACTTAACAAGCATTTTAAAAATGTGCTGGGAGGTCTTTTCCCATCGAAGCTTATCCCGGTTATGATAGAGCTGTCGGGCATAGATCCCGAGAAGCCCGTTCACGAGATCACCAAGGAGGAGAGACAGGCATTTGTTAAGCTGATCAAGAACCTGCCAATGGAGATCACAGGAACGAGAGGCTTTAACGAAGCAATTATCACAAGAGGCGGCGTCAACGTCAAGGAGATCAACCCTTCCACCATGGAGTCCAAGCTTGTTAAGGGACTGTATTTTGCGGGAGAGGTTCTTGATGTGGATACCGAGACCGGCGGCTTTAATCTTCAGGTTGCCTGGTCAACAGGGCATCTTAGCGGTGTTTCCGCAGCGGAAGAATAAAAATTTTTTACGAGGAGTTATATATTATGGCAAAGAGCATTGCAATTGACGGACCTGCAGGAGCAGGCAAGAGCACTATCGCCAAGATGGTTGCTAAGGAACTTGGATTTATTTATGTTGATACGGGAGCCATGTACAGAGCCATGGCCCTTTATATGATAAATAACGGTATCAAGGCAGAGGAGAGCGACAAGATCAGCGCAACCTGCCAAACTGCGGACATCACCATCAAATATGAGGATGGCGTTCAGGTAGTTTATCTTAACGGAGAGAATGTCAACGGACTTATCAGAACCGAAGCTGTGGGAAATATGGCATCTGCCAGCAGTGTTAACGGTGATGTGAGAAAAAAGCTGGTGGAGCTTCAGCAGAAACTTGCAGAGACCACGGATGTTGTTATGGACGGCAGGGATATCGGAACCGTGGTTCTTCCCGGTGCGAATCTTAAGGTGTTTCTTACAGCAAGCTCAAGAGTAAGAGCAAAGAGACGTTACAAGGAGCTTACAGAGAAGGGCGTTGCCTGCGATATCGAGACCATCGAGAAGGACATCATCGACAGAGACTACAGAGACAGCCACAGAGAGAATTCTCCTCTCAAGCAGGCTGAGGATGCGATCCTTGTGGACTCTTCATATATGACCATAGAGGAAGTTGCCGGTAAGATCATAGAGCTCTATAGAGCTAAATGAGGAAAGAGAGGCTATATGGAAGTAGTACTTGCCGAACATGCGGGCTTTTGCTTTGGCGTAACCAAGGCAGTGGAAACCGTCTATGAGCAGATAGAAAAAAACAGTGGCGCGAATATTTATACATACGGCCCCATAATCCATAACGAGACTGTGGTTGCAGACCTTGAGAAAAAGGGCGTTAAGGTTATTAACAGCCAGGAAGAACTTGAAAATCTTCATGAAGGGATAATTATTATCAGATCCCACGGAGTTACTAAGGAAGTTCACAGGAAAATCGAGGAAAGCGGTCTGACGATCATTGATGCCACCTGCCCTTTTGTTAAAAGAATACATAAGATCGTGGCAGAAGAGAGCGAAAAAGGTCAAGGAATTATTGTTATAGGCAGCGCGGATCACCCGGAAGTGGAAGGAATTGTAAGCTATGCGGGGGACGATGTTTGGGTATGCGACAGCCGCGAAAGTGCCGAAAACTTCGACAAAAATAAGGATAAGCAATATACAGTTGTTGCGCAGACTACATTTAACAGAAATAAATTTAAAGAAAACGTTGAAATCTTTAAAAATAATGGTTACAATATTAATGTTGTGAATACAATATGCAATGCTACTGACGAAAGACAGTCTGAGGCGGAGAGGATCGCCCAGGGAGCTGATGCCATGATTGTTATTGGCGGAGCACACAGCTCCAATTCTAGGAAACTCTATGAGATATGTCAGCAGCGATGCAAATATACATATTTTATTCACACAACGGATGACCTACATCTGGAATTACCTGACACTACCAGAATTGTTGGGATTACCGCCGGGGCTTCAACCCCAAAGAACATTATTGAGGAGGTTCAGAATTATGTCAGAACAAACTTTTGAACAGATGCTTAACGAATCGTTCAAAACAATTCACACAGGGGAGGTTGTTGAGGGAACTGTTATTGACGTTAAGCCTGACGAGATAATCCTTAACATTGGCTATAAGTCCGACGGAATCTTGACTAAGAGCGAATACAGCAATGACAACAGCATTGACCTTACAACCGCCGTTAAGGTTGGCGATACAATGGACGTTAAGGTCCTTAAGACCAACGATGCAGACGGACAGGTCATTCTTTCATACAAGAGACTTGCCATCGACAGAGGCAACAAGAGAATTGAGGAAGCCTTCAACAACAAGGAAGTACTTACAGCTAAGGTTGTTCAGGTACTTGAGGGTGGTCTTACAGTAGTAGTTGATGAAGTTAGAATCTTCATCCCTGCTTCACTTGTATCAGACAGCTATGAGAAGGATCTTTCCAAGTATCAGGATCAGGAGATCCAGTTCGTTGTAACTGAGTACAATCCTAAGAGACGCAGATATATCGGTAACAGAAGAATGCTTGTAACAGCTGAGAAGGCTGAGCAGGCTAAGAAGCTCTTCGATACCATCAAGGCCGGCGACGTAGTTGACGGTGTAGTTAAGAACGTTACAGACTTCGGTGCTTTCATCGATCTTGGCGGCGCAGACGGACTCCTTCATATCTCAGAGATGAGCTGGGGCCGTGTTGAGAGCCCTAAGAAGGTATTCAAGGTTGGCGATACAGTTAAGGTTCTTGTTAAGAGCATCGACGGAAGCAAAATCGCTCTTTCAAGAAAGTTCGACGACGAGAATCCTTGGAAGGATGCAACAACCAAGTATGCGGTTGGCAACGTTGTTAAGGGTAAGGTAGCCAGAATGACTGACTTCGGTGCATTCATCGAGCTTGAGCCCGGTATCGACGCACTCCTTCATGTTTCACAGATCGCTAAGGAACATGTTGAGAAGCCTTCAGATGTACTTAAGGTTGGCCAGGAAGTTGAAGCTAAGATCGTTGACTTCAACGAGGATGACAAGAAGATCAGCCTTTCAATCAAGGCACTCTTTGCACCTGAGCCTGCTGAGGAAGCAGCTCCTGCAGAGGATGAGGGCGATGTAGTTTCTGTTGATATCGACAAGGTAATCGCCGAGCAGGAAGATTAATTCCCACTTATGTGAATATTATTGGCCGGTAGCGTAAGCTGCCGGCCTTTTTGTATTGTGTGGGGTGAGGGGGGAAGAGGACGAGAGGACGAGCAAAGCGGCAGTGGCCGGGGGATGGGCTGATACAATAAAATTTTTGCTACCTTCGCTCAGTGATTTATGGCATTTCATCTAGGCGACCGGTCTCATTTCACCCTGTTCAGAACACTCGCCCGGTCACCTATCTGAAACGCTCATAAATCATCATCGCGGAGCTAATGACAAAAATTTTATTGCATCAGCCCATCCCCCGGCCACCGCCGCTTTGCTCTGCTCGTCGCTCCCACCACTACAACAACAAAAGAAGGCTGTCAGTTTCACGCTTCCTGCAGTTAATATCCACATAAGCCGCCACACCCGAGCCACCCCACAATCTCCTTCAGGGCAGCACAGCTGCCCTGCGACGCCGCAGGCGACTGTTCTGAACGAAGCTGAAAGGAGACTGTCCGGCTGGATGGAAAGCCATAAATCCCGGATGGGTTATGACAAACTTTTTATTGCTGCAAGCCCTTCCCTGTCCTCATTAGACTTTCGGTCAATAGCCTCACATTGGAAGAGCCTTCTACGTCACTAATTTTGCGCTGCCTAAGACATAATTGGCAATATAAATTATCGATAAACTATTTATATATATTTAATTTTACATACAATTAGAACTTAAATATAATTAAAGTAGCTGTAATTATTATTGTGTGTAGGAGGGAAGTACATTCATGGAATACGATTACGAGTGGTTTAAAAAGGGTGTCTATGACCTCACCAAAATTGACCTTAACGCTTACAAAGAAAAGCAGATGAAGAGAAGAATCGATACACTTATCGGAAAGTATGAGGTTAAAGGTTATGACGGATTCCTTGCGCTGATTAAAAAAGACCGAGAGGCGCTTGATTCATTCGTTACTTACCTCACTATCAACGTATCTGAGTTCTTCAGAAACCAGGATCAGTGGAATCTTATGGACAAGGAGATGGTTCCCGAGCTTATGAATAAGTTCGGCAAGAATCTCAAGATCTGGAGCGCCGCCTGTTCCACAGGCGATGAGCCTTATACCATCGTTATGATGCTGTCCAAGCATATTCCGCTAAATCAGATAAATGTTTATGCAACGGACCTTGACGCAGTTGTACTTGCCAAAGCCAAGGCAGCCATCTACGACAAGAAGGAAGTTGCAGGTGTTCCCGAGGAGTTCAAGAAGAAATACTTCACAGAAACTCCCGACGGCAAAATGAAGGTATCCAGCGAGATCACATCCCGCGTAACCTTCAAGCAGGCAGACCTTTTAAGGGATCCTTATCCGAAGGATTGTCACCTTATCGTTTGCCGTAACGTACTTATCTACTTCACTGAGGAAGCTAAGGACGATATTTTCAGAAAGTATTATGCTAATCTTAAGCCCGGCGGAATCCTCTTTATCGGAAGTACAGAGCAGATTGTTAACTACAAGGATATCGGATTCGTTCGTAAGAATTCATTCTATTATGAGAAACCTATGAGCTAAGAATATAGCAATACAAGGGGCCGATTCTGAATCAGAACCGGCCCTGTTTTATTGCCTTATTTTATGCTTTTTACTTCTCGCCGAACACTTTTTCTTAAGCATCTGACCTGTCGGCGTCGTCGCAAGTCCGCCGCCTGCTGTCTCTTTCAGGGAACCCGGGAGTGCATTTCCAACCTCCCTCATGGCATCTATACATTCATCACAGGGAATCTTGGATCCGACACCCGCCAGCGCTATCTCAGCGCTGGAAAAAGCAATCATAACTCCCGAAGCATTTCTCTTGATACAAGGAATCTCCACAAGTCCTGCCACCGGGTCACAGACAAGTCCCATCTGACTGGAGAGGGCAATAGCGCAGGCATCTGCAGCCTGGTCCGGTGCTCCGCCCATGAGCTCTGTCATGGCAGCTGCGGCCATGGCTGAAGCGCTGCCGCACTCGGCCTGGCATCCGCCTTCTGCTCCGGCTATGCTGGCCTTGTTTGCTATTACCATGCCGAAGGCTCCGGCGGTAAACATGGACATGATCACATCTTTCTCATCAAGGCCTTTTTCCTCCATCAGGGAGATAAGGCACCCCGGCAGGATTCCGCAGCTTCCCGCAGTGGGGGCGGCCACGATCCTTCCCATGGATGCGTTGCATCCCGCAACGGCCAGGGAGCGGGCAATGGCTCCGGACATGAAACTTCCGCAGATACCGCCGTTATTCTTTTTGCTGTACTCGTTTACAAGATAAGCTTCGCCGCCGGTCAGGCCAGACATTGATTTCTGATCCTTTTTCATGCCAAAGACAACGGCTTCTTTCATTACCCTGAAACTGTCGGTCATCCGGGCATACAGCTCTTCTTCGGATATTTCCATGCTGCGGGCCTGATCCTCCAGGACAAGGCTGCTTATCTTGACCCTGGCGTTATCCGCAGCATCGGTCAGCTCTTTTATTGATTCATATTTAAGCATACAGGTACATAACTCCCATCATATTCTTCTTATCAGGATTGCATTGTCCACGCTCCTAAGGAGCTTGATATCTTCTATAAGATGCTCCGGAGGAACCCCGTCAATCTCAATTGTCATAATGGCATTTCCTCCCTTTTCCTCGCGGGAGAGCCTGAAGTTACAGATATTAAGGCTGGAATAAAAGAAATGCATGAAATTGGTAACCTTGGCGATTACACCGGGTTTATCCTTGTGCATGATAAGAAGCGTATTCTTTTCCCCGCTGAACTCAACCTTCATTCCGTTGATGCTGTCAACGCGGATGTTTCCGCCGCCGATACTGCAGCCTAGCACGGTTCCCGTCTCTCCCCCGGGGAGAGTGTAGTTGATAAGGGCAGTGTTGGGATGGGCGCCGGGGATATTTTTTTTGATAAAAGAGTATTTGATACCCCTGTCCCTGGCGATCTCCAGGGCATCCCTGATCTCCTCGGAATCAGAGTCAAAGCCCATGATGCCTGCCATCAGCGCTCTGTCTGTGCCGTGGCCCTTATAGGTCTGGGCAAAAGAACCGGATAGCGTAACTTCAACGCTTTCCGGCTTCTGTTCGTTCATTATTTTGTTTACTACACGGCCAAGCCTTACGGCTCCTGCGGTGTGAGAACTGGATGGACCTATCATTACAGGCCCGATAATGTCAAAAACGTTCATAAATACTTCCTTTTGAATAAATCAGATACTTATTCTGATCATGCATTAAGAATATGTGCTATCACATGGCAGGCGTAGAGACTCATGGCAAACCTGCTTTTTTTCATGTTCTCATTAAGATCAAAATAGTAGTCCTTATCTTCGTAGTCGGTTTTGAAGAAGGGAGAAAAAACAAGATCCCATTCCTTCAGATATTGACCGGCCTTGCGGGTATAGCAGTTGGATGGAGTGGCTTTTTCCCTGTAGGCCTTGTCAACGAAGCCTGCGATGGACTTATGTATAGCGGTATCTTCCCTGGGAAGATAGTAATAATCCTTGTAGTTGGCGTAGTAGTACTTAAGCTCAGCTTCATACAGTGGAACCCTGAGCGTAGCTTCATCGCCTTCTGCCTTGAAATAGCAGCCGTCGTAGTTGCCGGACAAAGAAGCGGGCAGTGCGATTGGAAGGGACAGCTTCATGTAAACTTCCTTCTTCTGGCTGCCTTCATAATCCTTGTAATAATTGGCCTGAACCTTCCGAGCCTTAAGGGGCAGATGCAGGGCAAAATCATCCTCGTAATACTTAGAAGGGTCGATCTCTTCATCGGTTTTTACAGACAGTTTAGGGAGATTTTCGAACAGTTTAAAAAATCTCTCGTACAACAGCATCGGAAGAAGCTGGAACATGCCCTTGATATCCTCCTCATTGTGAAGAAGGAGGAGCCTTAAGTCCTCAGCATCTTTGGATTCTGCATATCTTTGATACACCGGAATCAGCTTGCCGCCGTCGTACTGATCCTCCCTGTTGATTCCAAGGTACAGCTCTATGGTCTTTTGCTTGCAGTCCGGGAGCCCCAACAGATTCTTGTATGGCGCGATCTTTCTGTAGATGTCAAAAGATTCCATCTGGTCCATAGGGCTCTTGAACAAATACTTCTCGTATTTATTTTCCAAAAAAGGAATATCAAATCTGTTGCCGTTAAAGTGCACCAACACTTTGAAATCCTTGGCAAAGGCGATAAAGGATGACAATACTTCAGCTTCCTGCGATACGTTCTCTGCAAAGAGCTGGCAGCTTCGCCAATGGTTCTTCTCATAATAGGCGAGGCCTATGCAGTACAGATCCGCAGTCTTGGCTGACAGACCGGTGGTCTCTATGTCAATGAACAATATCTCTTCTGAAGGATAACCTATTAATTCCGGAATTTTTGTAATGATCTCGTTGCCGTTAAATATCAGTTCCTCGCTAGTCTTTATCATACCTGCTCCAACCTTTCCGAAAGTCCCCTACCTTCATTATTCTATCATATTTGATGAGTCAATGGGGACGGTTCTTTGTGACTCACGAAGCGAGTCACAAAGAACCGTCCCCATTGACTCACAACCGCCCGTTGACTTACATCTAGTGAAATTGTCAGAAAAATTCTCATAAATGTGGAATTATTGCACGAATATTAGTATACTAGAATATAGGTTATTGTTCGCTCCGAGGTTCTTCCGGAGCAAGTAATTCTAAAAAAATTCGAAAGAAGGGTAGGAAATGGCAAGAGGTACGTTTGAGGGTGGAATCCATCCGTACGAGGGGAAAGAACTGTCTAAGGACAAACCCATTAAGTCTGTGCTGCCAAAGGGTGAGCTGGTATATCCGTTATCCCAGCACATCGGTGCACCGGCCAAGCCCATCGTGGCTGTAGGCGATCATGTCCTTACAGGTCAAAAGATTGCGGAAGCAGGCGGATTCGTTTCTGCAAACATTTTTTCAACGGTCTCCGGAACTGTTAAGTCTATCGAACCAAGAAGACTTGCGACAGGCGCTATGTGCAGCAGCATCATAGTGGAGAACGATGAGAAGTACGAAGAAGTTGAGTTTAAACCGGCTAAGCCATACGAGGAGATGACCGCAGAGGACAAGATCGCGGCAGTCAGAGAGGCCGGCGTTGTCGGAATGGGCGGAGCAGGCTTTCCTACCGCGGTTAAGTTTGCCCCTAAGGAACCCGACAAAATCGATTATGTTATCGCCAATTGCTCAGAGTGTGAGCCTTATCTTACATCCGACTACAGACGTATGATAGAGGAACCTGAGCTTCTTTTGGAAGGTCTTAAGATAGCTGTCAGCATTTTCCCCAACGCAAGAGGTATTCTTGCCATTGAGGATAACAAGCCTGATGCCATCGCCAAATTCAAAGAATTAACCAAAGATGAAGAAAAGATCAGCGTAAAGGAAGTAAAGACCAAGTACCCTGAGGGTGCTGAGCGTATGCTTATTTATGCTTGTACCGGAAGAGAGATCAACTCTTCAATGCTCCCTGCGGATGCGGGCTGTATTGTGGACAACGTTGATACTCTTTGTGCTGTCTGCAGAGCAGTAAAAGAGGGCAGACCTCTTATGGAGAGAATCGTTACCATCACCGGTGACGCCATTGCAGAGCCAAGGAACTATAAGGTAAGGATCGGCACCAACTACCGCGAGCTCATTGATGACGCCGGCGGTTTTGCTCACGAGCCTGCCAAGATCATTTCCGGTGGTCCCATGATGGGCTTCGCCATCTTTGATCTTGATGTTCCCACAACCAAGACTGCATCGGCTCTTACCTGCCTTACCAAGGATGCGGTATCCGAGCTTGAGCCTTCAGCCTGCATTAACTGTGCACGCTGCGTGGAGGTATGCCCTGAGAGACTTATCCCCAAGAACCTGGCAGATGCCGTTGAGCACAACGATGAAAAGACATTCCTTAACTACTACGGAATGGAATGCTGCGAGTGCGGATGCTGCAGTTACATCTGCCCTGCAAGACGTCAGCTTACTCAGCTCATCAAGGGCATGAGAAAGATTCAGCTGGCAAATAGGAAAAAGTGAGGGAGGACATCAATAAATGAGTGATTTAAGAAGAGTGTCATCCAATCCCCACGTTAGATCCAAGACAACCACTTCAAATATCATGATGTGGGTTGTTATTGCCCTGCTTCCTGCAGCCGGTTATGGTATCTACAATTTTGGTTTGGATGCGCTGATCATACTTTTGCTTTCTGTGGCTTCCTGCGTGCTTTCAGAGTTTATCTATGAGAAAGCTCTGCACAAGCCTGTAACCGTAGGTGATCTGTCAGCAGTGGTAACAGGTCTTTTACTTGGAATGAACCTGCCTTCCACAGTGCCGTGGTGGATCCCTGTTCTTGGCGGTATTTTCTCAATAATCATGGTCAAGCAGATCTTCGGAGGTCTTGGACAGAACTTCATGAACCCTGCACTGGGCGGAAGGTGCTTTCTTGTAATTTCCTTCCCGGCCCTTATGACCAATTTCATCGTTCCCGATACCTATACCGGAGCTACACCTCTTGCTCTGCTAAAGAGCGGTGTTCAGCCCAATGTTATGGATATGCTTATCGGTAGAACAGCAGGAACCATCGGTGAGACCTCAATGCTTTGCATTGCAATAGGTGCAATGATACTGTTCGCAGTAGGAATCATCGATTACATTATTCCTTTTACCTACATCATCACCTTCGTGCTTTTTGTGGGACTGTTTGGCGGCTACGGCTTTAACTGGTCCTATATCTCCGCACATGTGGCAGGCGGCGGACTTATGCTTGGTGCCTTCTTCATGGCAACGGACTATGTTACATGTCCCATCACCACTAAGGGAAAATACATATATGCCTTTATACTGGGACTTCTCACAGGAATCTTCAGAATCTTCGGTGCCAACGCTGAGGGTGTTTCCTTTGCGATTGTAATCGGTAACCTTCTGGTTCCTCTTATCGAGAAGTTCACAATTCCGAGAGCCTTCGGAATCAAGAAAACTAAAAAGGAGGCGAAAAAAGCATGAACGATACAAAGAGCATGATCAAAAACGCCTTTATCCTTTTTGCCATAACACTTGTGGCCGGAGTTCTTCTGGGAATCGTATATCAGGTTACCAAGGACCCCATCGCTTATCAGGACAAGCTTGCGCAGGACAAGGCTAATCAGTCTGTTTTTGCATCCGCTCAGACCTTTGATGATCTTGATCTGGATCAGGCTGCAGCGGACAAGGTTGCCTCAGCTCATTCCGGAGTTACCATCGAGAGCGTCAAGGAAGCCAAGGATGCATCAGGTGCTTCCGCGGGATACGTTATTCAGGTTAAATCCAAGGGCTACGGCGACTTCATTCAGTACACCGTGGGCATTACCAAAGAAGGCAATATCAACGGTATATCCATTATCAGTATTGCTGAGACACCCGGACTTGGAATGAACGCAGAGAAGGTAGTTGCTCCTCAGTTTGTGGACAAGCAGGCTACTCAGTTCAGCGTAGTCAAGAACGGACAGTTATCGGATGCCGGCACCCAGATCGAAGCCATCTCAGGTGCAACCATTACTTCAAGAGCAGTTACAGAGGGCGTTAACGCCGCCGTTGAATACTTTGAAACCGCACTTGTGAAAGGAGGTAACTGATGAGCACAGAAGCTAAAAAAGGCGCTTTGGGCTTCAGAGCAGATACCCCGGGCGAAAGATTTTTTAACGGTCTCATTGCGGAGAACCCTACACTGGTCCTTATGATCGGTATGTGTCCCACCCTTGCCGTTACTTCATCGGCTATAAACGGCCTTGGAATGGGACTGGCAACTACATTTGTACTGGCACTTAGTAACGCAGTTATTTCAGCCCTTAGAAAGGTGATTCCCAACACCGTAAGAATCCCTTCCTTCATCGTTGTTATAGCTTCCTTCGTTACATTGGTTGAGCTTCTTATGAAGGCTTATGTTCCGGCACTTAACAAGGCGCTGGGCGTATATATCCCTCTTATCGTTGTTAACTGTATCATCTTCGGTAGAGCGGAGGCCTATGCCAGCAAGCACGGAATCGTTCCTTCCTTCTTCGACGGAATCGGAATGGGAATAGGCTTTACCTGCGCCATCACCGTTATCGGTCTTATCCGTGAGTTCATCGGAGCAGGAACTGCTTTTGATGTGCAGATCCTTGGTGAAGGCACAGTGGTTCCCGGTGCGGTTGGAGCTTTCCTTTCAACCTATAAGCCCATCAGCATCTTTATCCAGCAGGCCGGAGCTTTCATCGTTCTTGCTTTCCTTATCGCCATTATGAACAAGATCAAGATGAATCTGGCTAAAAAAGGTAAAGACACATCCAAGTTCGGACAGGGATGCTGCAGTTCCTCTGAGGAGGCCGCAGCAGATAAGATCCTTGCGGATAAAAAGAATGAGAAGGAGGCTGATTGATTATGGGAGAGACAATTGTTAATCTTGTGGGCCTTATGATAACAGCTTCGCTTGTAAATAACGTAGTACTTAGCCAGTTCCTTGGCCTGTGTCCTTTCCTGGGTGTTTCCAAGAAGACGGATACGGCGCTTGGAATGGGCGGAGCCTGCATTTTCGTTATTACACTGGCTTCACTTGTTTGTAGTCTGATCTACAAGTTTATATTAGATCCCTTGGATCTTTCGTATCTTAAGACCATAGTATTTATCCTTGTTATCGCCATGCTGGTTCAGTTCGTTGAGATGATCCTGAAGAAATACATCGTATCCCTTTATCAGGCACTGGGTGTATATCTTCCCCTTATCACAACCAACTGCGCAGTTCTCGGTGTTGCCCTCAACAACGTAACAGACGGCTATTATGAGAACCCTCTTACCAGCACACTGGTTGGTTTTGCAACAGCTGTTGGATTTACCATCGCTATCGTAATCCTGGCCGGTCTTCGTGAGAAGATGGAATACAACGATATTCCGGCACCTTTCAAGGGAATGCCTCTTGTACTTCTTACCTCAGGACTTATGGCTATTGCGTTTACCGGATTCAGCGCTTTGAAATAAAGGAGAAAAAGACTATGATCACTGGAATTATCATTGCAACCTGCGTTGTGGCCGGTGTCGGAATAGTTATAGGTTTTATTCTTGGCGTGGCAGACCTTAAGTTGCATGTAGAAGTAGATGAGAAGGAAGCAGCTATTTTGGAAGCTCTTCCCGGAAATAACTGCGGTGGCTGCGGATATCCCGGATGTTCGGGCTGCGCTGCGGCCATAGCTAAGGGCGAAGCGGCAGTTAACCAATGCCCTGTAGGCGGCGCACCTGTTGCTGCAGCAATCTCAGCAGTTATGGGCGTAGAGGCTATTGAGACGGAAAAACAGGTTGCCTATGTTCACTGTAACGGCAACTGCGAGAACGCTACCCAGCAGTATGAATATGACGGAGTTTCCGACTGCCGTCTGCAGATGCAGGCGCCCGGCAGCGGTTCCAAGACTTGTTCCTTTGGCTGTCTTGGCGGCGGCTCCTGCGTATCCGTATGTCAGTTTGATGCCATCCACATCGTAAATGGTGTGGCAGTAGTGGATAAGGATGAATGTAAGGCCTGCGGCAAGTGTATCGACATCTGCCCGAGACACCTCATCGACCTTATTCCTTACAGCGCAAAACAGGTTGTTGCCTGCATGTCCAAGGACATGGGCAAAGCCGTTAACGGTTACTGTAAGGTGGGATGTATCGCCTGTCATATCTGCGAAAAGAATTGTCCTGCCGGAGCCATTACCGTTGAGAACAACGTAGCTTCCATCGACCAGAGCAAGTGTACTCACTGCGGTACCTGCGTGGAGAAATGCCCGAAGAAGGCAATAAAAGATATTTAACAATAAAGCGATAAAGGGGACAGTCCCCATTAACAAGGACTGTCCCCTATTAGTTACTGATTTTTCATACTAATCCTGCTCCCTGCCGGAACAGAAGCAGTGATAAATGCGTTAGCACCGATAACAGATCCTTCACCGATAACAGTCTCACCGCCAAGAATTGAAGCTCCTGAATAGATAGTAACATTGTCTTCAATGGTGGGGTGACGTTTGATTCCCTTAAGAGCCTGACCGCCTCTCGTTGAGAGACCGCCGATTGTTACGCCCTGATATATTTTGACATGTTCTCCGATTATGGAGGTTTCGCCGATTACAATTCCGGTTCCGTGGTCTATCATGAGATATTTGCCAAGGGTTGCTCCGGGATGGATGTCGATACCGGTCTTGCTGTGGGCATATTCCGTCATCATTCTGGGAATAAGCGGCACATTAAGAAGATACAGCTCATGGGCTATTCTGTTGATTGTGGTGGCCAGAAGTCCCGGATAGGAGAGGATTATCTCCCCCTTACTGTAGGCTGCCGGATCTCCTTCATAGCAGGCCTGAAGATCTGTGTCAATGTACTCCCTTATCTTGGGAAGCTTTTTGAAGAACTCATGTGTAATGCAGCGTGAACCGCAGTCCAGGGTCTCATCGCCGGCATTTTTGTAATCGGGGCTGTGATGGAATGCGATAGCGATCTGCTTCTGCATATTGTAGATAACGTCCTCGATAACTACGGCTATTCTGTTGTTGTCGTTGTAGCTCTTGTAGACCTTGTCTCTGTAATAGCCGGGATATATGATTCGGATCAGCTTGATGACGATGTCCTTAACCGCATCACGGTCAGGCTGATTATAGACATCCATCTGATCCACATCCCGTCCCTTCTCATAGTCTGAGAGGATCAGATCTACTATACTTTTTATCTCATTCTTTAATTCTTCGTTGTTATTGCTCTTCTTAAAATCCATTTTTTGACTCCATATCTTCTATATTAATAATTTGTAAGCATTTACAATGTTACGAAATGTTTAATATAGTTCTTCGGGCTTTATGACTATGTTGCTTTACTAAGCTATAGTATACATCATGAATCCTGCTTGTTAAAACATTTTTTCAATAAGACCTAAATAAAATCAAGCTTTCGGCCGATATAGCAAATGACAGATAGTATATTCTTTTCCGGCAAAGGGATAGCCGCTATAAAAGTACAGGGACGTACATGGGAAAAGAACTTGTTATTTGGAGGTACGTGCCCTATGATGAGATCTCTTTGGTCCGGTGTCTCAGGTCTTAAAACCCACCAGATGGAAATGGATGTAATTGGTAATAACATTGCCAATGTAAATACAACTTCTTATAAATCACAGGCAACAGGATTTACGGATATCCTGTATCAGACAGTTCGCCAGGGAGCAGGAGCGGGTGATAATACCGCCACGGTCAATGCTTCCCAGGTTGGTCTTGGATCTAAGGTCGGATCAATCTATACCAACATCACCAGGCAGGGGTCAGCAGTTACAACAAATAACGCCTTTGACCTTATGATCACAGGTGATTCATTCTTCGTGGTTACTCTTCCTGACGGAACTCAGGCTTTTACAAGAGACGGATCTTTTACCATTGACGGTTCCGGTAATTTCGTAACCCAGAATAACGGCTATATCTGCAATATGATCGCCGGGGAGGGAATATCCGGAACTCCAGCCGTTATGACTGAGCGTACCAAGACTATGGCCGGACAGGCAACGTCCGAAGCTTACCTTAAAGGAAACATCAACAAGGATGATGAAGTCCTTGAGGAGGGAAGAGTTCTTCAGCTCGAAGTTTATGGCAAGGACGGCAGGACCTATACGATCAAGCTTAAAGTCGACAATGCGGGAGACAGCGATGACAGCACATACCGCGTTTCAATAGACAAGATCCTGGATGACAACGGTAAGAAAATTGATAACAGTGTATCTAACGATATTCTCCTTACATACAACAAGCATGACGGAACACTTGATGGTATAGCACCGATCTCACCGCTTAGTGCAACAATCAAAGAGACTCCCGGCACCGGGGAAGGTGTCACTGAGACCAACATAACTCTTGAAGGCAACCTTTCAAGTTATACTTACAATACAACGGTGACCGGCAAGGACGGCAAGCATTACACACTGACCTATGGATTGCATCCGAGCTCCGAAACTGAGAACGGATATACTTTGAGATTATATTCCGCAAGAGATGAAGACGGAGTATTGAAAACCTTTGATGATATGTCAGTGGAGCTTAAATACAATGAGGAATCCGGACAGTTGGAGGCCATCGGCGAGGAAAACACCAAGACCACAACCTTCAGGTTTGACAATATCCTTAACAACCTTGGACCGATCACCTTTGATCTTGGCAACACCAAGGTTCCTGATCCCGCCGGAAGTTCCTACCAGTTCATGTTTGGAGGAGATGCGGCAGCCATCGGTAATCTTAATGTGGACTTTAGCAACACAACCAATTACGCCAACACCATGGGAGGTACAACCTCATCGATATACGCGTATAAGGGTGATCTGCAGGGACAAAATAAAGGATATCCCAACGGAGAACTAAGCGGCCTGTCAATTACCAATGACGGTTCAATATACGGAAGCTACACCAACGGCCAGACAGTCAAGATCTCTCAGATAATCGTGGCACAGTTCAGTAATGCCATGGGCCTTGAAAAGATAGGTGATAACCTCTACAAAGCTTCACTTAATTCAGGAGAACCTATATACATGGACATCACACAGGATGGCGGTTATATGTCCTCGGGATACCTGGAAGGCAGTAATATCGACCTTGCCAAGGAATTCACTGATATGATCACAACCCAGCGCGGTTTCCAAGCCAACAGCCGCGTAATTACTACATCTGACGAGATGTTGCAGATACTTAAGGGACTTAAACGATAAGCTAAAAGCAGATAAAAAAAGGAAACTTTAAGGGACCCAATTTATAATTATAAAAAAAATATGAAATTTTATTTTCAGAGCCGGACTGAGATTCCGGCTCTTTTTTTCAGAGACTGTGATTTTTTTGTGAAAAAAGGATTGAAATATGATTAGCAATAGTTTATATTCTAGTTACAACATTTTGCGAATAATGTTAGCTTAATAAAGATAATATTATTTACATTTACTTAACTTAATAACAACAGGAAATAAAGGCAAAACCGTCGAAAGATGGTGACGCAAAGCTACAGGGTCTTAATCACTTTATGTGACAGATAGCCAGTTGCTGGTGCTTCGGATAGCACCAAAAAAAGCGACCGTGTCTGTTAAAGGATTATACAGACGGTCTTTTTTATTGAAATTACAGTACGCAGGCAGTTCATGGATGAACACATGACATTGGTAATGGCATGGTAGTACAGGGATATGTAATTTTCTCGACAACAGGTTTTTAGCTTTGCATTTGCCTCTCCGTATTAGAAGGTATTTTGCAGAGTACTAAAGGTTTAGTCCGATGCAAAGTGCCTTTTTTCATGTGGGAAAACGGGAAAAGAGAAAATGGCGGATTTGAATTTAAAGAAGCTCAGCCGTGCGGAACTTTTGGAAATGATGATCGAATTTTCCGAAGAAGCTGAGAGTGCCAAGAGGCATGAGAAGGAACTCAAGGAAGAGTTCGAGAGAGAAAAGCTGCAGTTGCAGCACGAGATGGCCGAAGAGAGAGCAGCAATGCTCAAATCCTTCGACGATGAGAAGGCTGAGATGCGTACCAAGTTCAACGAACAGAAGACGCAGATGCAGGCCAAATTTGACAAAGATATAGAGGGACTTAAGTCAAGACTTGATAAGGAAAAGAAGGATCTTGTACAGCAGGTTGATGACAAAATGAGCAAGATTCAGTCGTCAGGAACCTTGGCGGAGGCATCACTTAAGCTCGGAGGCATCTTCGATGCAGGGCAGAAGGCCGCAGACCTCTATGTTCAGACAATCCAGGATCAGGCTAAAAGGGAATACGAGGATTTCAAGAAACAGATGGTGGAATCCCGCAGAAGAATGGACCTGATGGAGAGTGAAGCCAAAAGACGCTGCGAAGAAATGATAAAAGCAGCCGGCGGTGATGGCAAAGAGATGCTCAAAGCCATTCTTGATAGCATAAATAATGCAAAAATAGTAGCCAAAGACAGCAGCAAGACAGATACAACGGAGGGACAGGCACCTAAGGAAGAGACAGCACAGGCAGAGACAATTTCAGAAGAGACAGCTAAGGAAGCCCCTAAGGCAAAAAAGACTACAAAATCCAATACAGAAACAGATAATGTAACACAGACCGATGCGCCGCCTGTTAAGAGAAAACGTGGCAGGCCGAGGAAAATAAGAGTTGATGAGTAAGAAAAAAAAGGAACCCCAGGGAAGGCCGACTCTTGACGAGCTTAAGAGCGAACTTAAGAGAGAGAACAACAAAAAGGAATATAAGAAAGTTCTTAGGAACTCAATTATAGTAGTTGTTGTTGTGGCAGCGCTGGCGGTTCTTGTTTCCAGTTTTTATGTTACAGCTCTCAAGGTTACGGGTGACAGTATGACCCCGACTCTTGAGACGGGACAGATAGTCATAGCAAGTAACAGCACGGTTTTTGAGACCGGCGATCTTCTTGCTTTTTACTATAACAACAAGGTTCTTGTTAAGCGAGTTATCGGATCCCCGGGCGACTGGGTAACGATAGATGACGCCGGAAACGTTATGGTCAACGGAGTTCTGATCGATGAACCATACATTACCGACAAGAGTCTGGAACCCACGGATCTTGAATTCCCGTATCAGGTCCCGGAGAACAGATGGTTTGTTTTGGGAGATCACAGAAGCGTTTCCATTGATTCCAGATCCAGTGTAATAGGATGTGTGACAAGGGAACAGCTCATCGGAAGGGTAATGTTCAGAGTATTTCCCTTTGACGCTTTTGGTGTTATTCAAGATAGATGAAACGTTGTAAGAAGTAATATTAATAGATTAGGGGTAACGAAACATGCGCAAAGCTGATGAAAATCGCGCAGAAAACTACATCAGAAAGCACAGCAGATTCAAAAAGTGGATTGCGTTCGCTGTATGTCTTTCTCTTCTGTCCGGTACAGTAACATTTTATATGTTGAATAAGCCAGCAACGGCTATGACTGAGGAAGGAGCCAAGCAGGTCGGTCTTGTACTTGAAACAGCAGACAATGCTTACGAGCAGGGACTGATCAAGCAGATGGAGAACGAAGAGGCCAAGAAGTCAGAGGATGGTGAGAAGACCGAAGAGTCAGCCGGCGCACAGGCTTCAGGAGAGGACAATTCTGCCGCAGCTTCATCAGGAAGTTCCGCAGTTGCAGCAAGCTTAGAGAGTTCAGAGAGCAAGCCTGAAGGTGCTTCTGAAGGAAAGTCCGAGGCTGCAGCAACTGATGCTTCTTCTACAGGATCAAGCGAAGGCGCATCTACAGGTAGTTCCTCAGGTGCATCAACCGGCAGCTCATCATCAGCAGCATCCGATGCATCAAGCAGTGCATCAACCGGCGATAGCAGTTCTGATACAAGTTCCGCAGCCGCCAGTGCTTCATCAGCTGAGACCTCAGCAGATGCATCATCAGAGAGTTCATCTGAAGAGACCAAGGTTTCTGACAAAGATATCAAGAGTGATGTCAAGATTACCGTTGTTTATAAAGATACAAACGGAGAACAGATTGCTGATTCCAAGGAACTTTCAATTACGGAATCATTTGACTTGACCAAGGAAGTCAAGAACTTCGAAGGTTATGTTTTTGATAAAGGAACAGTTGATGAGACTCAGGTAGTACTCATCACCAAGAAAACAGCTTCTTCCAAGTCGGGAGAAAATCAGGATGCAGCTTCCACCGCTTCCAGCGACGATGAAGTTCAGACCTATACTTATTACCAGGTAACAACAGCATCCGGTGAGACAAAAGATATTCTTGAAGATACAGATCTTCTTCTTACATACTACAAAGCTAATACACAGACCAGCTTCACAGCCAGTGACCTTATGGTTACGGTTAAGGCAGAGCTTTCCGATCCTTCAGCACTTCCTGAGGGAGTTGAGCTTAAGATAGCTGAGATCAGTTCCAGGTCTGAGGATTATAACTACGCTGCTTACATGGAGGCGCTTAACGACAACGCTGATAAGATCGCCGATAAGGACGCAGAAGAGAAGCAGTCCTACAATGAGAAGAACACTCTTCTTTATGACATCGCCTTCAAGCTTGATGGTGTTGAGTATCAGCCCAAGGCAGGAACGGTAGCTATCTCACTTAGCCTTAATCAGAATCAGTTGTCTGATGAGATTGGAGCAGCTGATGCCGATGGCGTAAGCGTTGTACATCTTCCGGTTAAAGACGAGATTATGGACAATGTGAATGCTACCAGTGATGCGACAGACATCAAGGCTTCCGATATCAATGTTGAGGTGGTCAAGGGTAGCGATGTAGATCTTTCCGGCGATACCGATAAGGTTTCCTTCGAAACGGATTCCTTCTCTGCATACGCTCTTGTATACAGCGAATATGGAATTGTTTCCTGGACAGGAACTGAGCATATGTCAGCCCGTGACATTGCTGATGCACTCGGCGATAACACATCCTTCGGTGCCGTTGCGGGAACCTTTGAGTCAGCAGATAATACCGATGTTGAGTCAAATATCGCAGTGGGAACCCTTAAGAGTGTAATAGAATTCGGTAACTCATCAACTGTATTTACACACATTCAGTTTGACGGATACTTTATTACCAAGAATTCCACCAAGGACGGAACCTTTAAGTTTGGACTTTATTCACAGCCATATTCCGATACCAACAGAAATCCCAGCAAGATCGGTAATTTCAATATCGAAGTTAAGGATGGTACCGGTACAGTCAATCTCTTACAGCTGTTTGATCAGGATACTCTTCAGAGTAACGCAAGACTTTACGTTTATGAGGTTGATACAAAGGGCAATGTAGTTCCTGACGGTGAGACCTTTGTAGCAGCGGACGGAACCAAGTATACCGTAACCTATGATGTAAACGATCTTCCAACTGAAGATGATAATGATATCGTTGGTTCCTTCTCAAGTTCATATGTTGAGAACAATGCAAGCGGTGAGAACCTTTACAACAAGCTCAAGCATGTTGATGGCAATACAGTATATATCAAGAACTCGGATAATTCTTACACTGTTTACTCTTATCCTAATAACAGTGCGGGAACAACGGTTCAGGGAGCATTCCCGATATCCGTTTCAAACCTGTTGTCTACAGCATCCGAGGCATCCCGCAAGTTTGCACTTCTTGATGACACCAAGGACGTTATGGTGCTCAATGTCATCGGAACAAGCGATGGTTTCCGTAAGGATCTGACAAAGACAATTTTCCAGAAGTTTGGTATCAGCGGTGATATCAATAACTACCTTACGAGTGAAGGACTTACAATAGGTGACAAGCTCTGTGTTATTAACCTTGACCTGACCAATTGTCCTGAATACAAGATGGAGCAGTTCCTGGTTCATACAGAAAAGGAAAGCGGTAAGACCGGTGAGGGATGGCTTGAACTTGCCAACCAGATCATCATCAATCCTTTGCAGAGAAATGCGGCTAATGACCTTCTTCCTTACACAGGAACATTGGTGCTTGACACTGTATCAGGTACTTTCGTAGCTCCTGAAGCTACTGTTGATATCAATAACGGTGCTGTACCGGGATCAGTAATCGCAGGCTACATGATCCAGAGAAGAGAGATCCATAAGCTTACGGTTCGCAGATACCTCGATCAGCAGGCTTCAATGATGATCAACAATGTGGTTGATGACACTGACAACATTAAGCTTAAGATTGATAAATATGTAGATGGCATTCTTGCCAAGGCAGAAGATACAGGCAAGTTCAGTTTCATGATGGTAATGCTTGCCAAGGATTGTAACGGAAATTATTATTGGAAGCCTGTAACCTGGGATACCAGAAATGAGGGATCTACTGTTACCTTTGATATTAACCCATGGCTTCTTGGAATGACTTATGGAAGCGGTGATACCAAGGAATCTCAGAATGCAAGCACCTACTATTTTGTAATCTTTGAGAATGATCCGACAGGTAATTATTCTAAGGACAACACTGCGATACTTGCAAAGATTAAGTATTACAAGGGCGGTGAGGTAGAGCCCCTTTACTACAGAATCGATGCAACTGAATCTGCGGATTTACAGAATAATCCGGGCACAGGATATTTCAATGATGCCCACAGAATATCATCATCCAAGGAACTGGAACAGTTCCGGAATGTGGCCTTCTATAATGAGACCAAGGGTAAATCAGCTCTCAGAATTCACAAGATGGTGGTTAACGATTTCGGCTCCGGATTCGTAAGAGACAATACCGGAACAGCGCTCCTTGACAATGTAACCTTTAGAATTACCAATAATTCGACCAAGAATTATGTAGTTATGAAGGGCTTCACAGGAAAAGCAGATACCAAGGGTGAGGCTATCGAGTACAACTCAGGTAAGCCCACAGGTAAGAAATATGTTGTAACCTACAACAGAAGTGCTCAGTGGACCATCTCCGATCTTCCCGCAGGAACTTATGTAGTGGAAGAGGTGGCAGACGGACTTACCTTTACTTATGATCCTTATACTAATAAGAGCACATATCTTACAACTACCAACCTTTCAAGAGTTACCAAGTATGACGTAACAGTTGATAAGGAAGGCGGCAACTGGCTTGGTACCGGAGGAAATAACTATAGAGCTGTATTCTCTTGTGACATTCCGAATCATTTTGACAAGGCACCTACAGATGTAAAGGTTGGTTATGATGATATACCCAATGCTTCACATACACAGACGGTTCAGGTATGTAACTACTACAGTATTCCTATAGGACCTATACAGATCACCAAGAACTTCACCGGTGGAACCTGGAATGAAGACATGGCATTTACCTTCACAATGGAAGGAATCGGATTCTCTATGAAGGATTCAGCCGGTAATCCAATCGACTTCAGTGTGAACCCTGAGCTTGCTCAGCAGCCAATGCCTGTAGGAGCTTCCAACGGAGTAGCAAGTGTGACAGTAACCGGTAAAGATGCGGTTAACAATGTTGCAACTGTTCAGTTCGGAGCTATACCATTCAGATTTGAAGGTACTTATCTGTACAAGATAACTGAGGACAGCTCAGGACAGATACCGGGCGTAAGCTACGACAGCAGAACCTATTACGTCAAGATTGAAGTTGATAAGTACTATACAAAGTTTGAGAAGTCATACACCTATGACAACATGGCTAATCCTGCCAAGTATACCAAGGATACTACACTTGCCGAAGATTTCTATTATCTTGGCGGTAATGTAACCTATGCAACGGATGAAGCCTTCAAGAATGTGGTTGCCACCTGCAAGCTTAGACTTGGAAGCAATCCCGATACAGTTAACCCTGATAAGAACGCATTCATTATCACTTACGGTTCGGGAGATGTAACGGATGTAGCATTCAACAACGTGCTTTCCGGTAAGCTCACAGTTACCAAGAAGTGGCTCGAAGGCAGTACAGGCGCCGATATCTCAAGCAAGCGTACATATCTTATTGTATATGTATGGCAGAGAGTTAACGGAGGTGAGTGGACAGAATACACATCCACCGAGCTCTCAGCAAGTAATAAGTGGACCCAGACCATTACCGATCTTCCTATATATGATGCCAAAGGCAATCGTTATGAATACACCGTTAAGGAGTCAGATGATTACCTGGCAACATACAGAGTAACTTACAAGTATAACGGTAAGACAATAAAGGGAAATGATCAGTCGGCAGTAACAGTTGACGGATCCAAGGCCAAGAATACAGGTTATGTTATGAAGCTTGGCTCAGACGGTAAGGACTTCGGTACAGTAACAATTATCAATGAAGAGGTTTATTCAAATACACTTCCTTCTACCGGAGGAGTGGGAACAGCTCCGTTTATGATCATCGGAATTATGATGGCAGCGGCTGCTTTGATAGCGGGATTGTTCTTCGGAAGAAGAAAAAAGAACGTTATCGGATAACCAAGGTTTAAAGCGTTAAGCTTAAGAACAGGTGCTCATTTGCACCGGATATAAAAGGACTGGATTTATACAAGACTCAAGATTCAAAAGGAGAGGAAAAGGAAATGAAAGGATTAAAGAAAGTTTTAACCGGAATTCTTGCCGCAACCATGGTATTCGCTATGGGAATCACTGCAACAGCGGCAGAAGCAACAACCACAACCACAGCTACTATCACTATTGATAGTAAGAATAGCAGCAATACTAACCCTGATGCTGTTATCACTTACGATTATTTTCAGATTTTAAAGGCTGATATCGTTAGTGGTGAGCAGGTAGCTTACTATGTAACAGATAAGAAGCTTGCTGATGCAGTAAGCGGAACAGGATATTTCACAGCAAAGAAGTCTGCTGATGGTTCACGTTACAATGTAACACTTAAGGATGGTCTCACAGGATCTGATTTAGGTGAGAAGATCGCAGCAGCTCTTAATAACGATACAGTAAAAGGTGCAGTAAGTGTAAAGGGACAGTTCAAGTCTGCTAACGGCGTTGCCAAGCAGGAGCTTGAGCCTGGTTACTACCTCATTCTTTCAAGCCTTGGTACTGTAGCAGCAGTTCAGACAGTTGGTGAAGTAACAATCAATGAGAAGAACTCATACCCTACAATCACAAAGGCTGATGATAAGGATTTCGCTCAGATGTTTGATACTGTTGTAACCTACACTCTTACAGTTGATGTTCCCAAGAGCGTAGCTAAGAAGCCTATCACAGTTGTTGATACAGCAACTGTTGGCCTTACACTTGATTCTAAGGTAGTTGCAACTGTTGAGGGCAAAGAGGTAGGCAAGTATGAGTGGTCAGAGCCTGTTGCTAAGAACGGCAAAAACGAGTACACAACTGTTATTCCTGAGGAGACAGTTGCTAAGTACGCAGGTTCCAAGATCGTTCTTACTTACACAGCAACAGTTAACGAGAATGCTGTAGTTCGTGTTAACGAAGAGAACAGCGCTCACCTTGTATATGACAACTACAATTCAGCAGAGACAGATCATGTTGATGTTGCAACACTTGGCGTAGAGATCGTTAAGGTTGACGGCGCAACAGGCAAGGCTATCACAGGTGCTGAGTTCACACTTTGGAGCGCAAAGGAAGGCGGCAATCAGATCGCAGTTGTTAAGGAAGGTGATCATTACCGTATTGCTAAGTCTAATGAGACAGGCGTAAACATCGCAGTTGATGCGAACGGTAAGGCTACAATCGTTGGTCTTGATGCTACTAAGTATTACCTTCAGGAGGAAAAGGCACCTGCAGGATACAACATGATCGAGGACAGATATGAGCTTGTTGTTAACGGCACATTAACAGTTCCTGAGCCTATCAAGATTGCTAACTTCACAGGCCGTACTCTTCCTTCAACAGGTGGAATCGGAACCACAATCTTCTACATCCTTGGCGGTATCCTTATCATCGCAGGTGTAGCATACTTCATGGTTCGCAGAAAGGCTGATGCACAGGCTTAATCGACCCGGGTTTATGAAAAAGTTTTATAATAAAATTGAATCTTGTTTCTTTTAAATGAAACTGACTGTATTTCTAAAGGAGAGTGTCGATCCACGGAAGCTGGGGAGCTTCCAAGACAAACTTCTTTAGAAATGCAGGAATTGGTTCAAAAATAGGTAATTGTTCATATTTCACGGGATAAGATGATTGATGGATAAGAAGAACTTAAAAAGGATTATTCCCAATATAGTATTCAGTCTGATTTTTTTCGTTGGACTTGCAATTTTTTTATACCCGTCGGTAAGTAATTACATTAATTCAAAGCATCAGAGTAGGGTTATTTCCAACTATCAGGAGGTACTTGACGAAATCTCCCAAGAGGATTACAGCAAGTATTGGGAAGAAGCCCGAAAGTATAACGAAGAACTGGCTACAAGGCCTTTTAGTTTTACATTTTCCGATGAAGAACTGGAGCGTTACAACAGTGTGATGAATCCAACCGGAAGCGGAATAATCGGATACATAGAGATCGAAAACATCGGAGTTAACCTTCCGATATACCATGGAACAGATGAGTCTGTTCTTCAGGTAGGTATAGGACATCTTGAGGGAACCTCATTTCCCACAGGAGACACCGGTACTCATACAGTACTGTCAGGGCACAGAGGACTTCCATCCTCCAAGCTTTTTTCAGACCTGGATCAGATGATCGTAGGTGATACATTTTTATTACATATACTAGATCAGACTTTTGCATATCAGATTGATAAGATTAACATTGTTCTCCCGGAGGAGACCAATGATCTGGCAATTGTCTCAGGAGAAGACTATGTCACGCTTGTGACCTGCACACCCTATGGTGTGAATACTCACAGGCTCCTTGTAAGAGCAAAGCGTGTTGATTATAACGAAGAAACAAAGCTGATAGTTCCTGCGGATGCAACAAGATACGGAAATCTTGTTGTGGCACCGTTCCTCGGAGCCCCGCTAATACTTATCGCATTTTTATTTTATTTGTTTGCGACATCCAAACGTCGTACAAAGAGGAAGAAACATGATTAAGTTAGGAAAAGACATTTTTAGTAAAATAGTGTCTGTGGCAGTAGCTGCTGTTATGGTCCTTACCCTTTTACCGGGAAGGAGCGTATCTGCTGCTGATATTGACCTTTCTAAGAAGGGCAGTATGACCGTGATTCACCATTCTGCTGATGACGAGCCGCTTGAAGGCGTAAAGTCCAGAATATATCGCGTGGCATCTGTGGACGCTTCAGGTAAGTACACGGTTCTTGATGAGTTCAGCGGTTGCTTCTCGGATTCAAGTTTCTTCAACAACGGATATGACTTCGATGCATGGAAGTCCTGCGTTGACGGCGTTAAAGAATATGTTAAGGCTACCAATGTTAAGCCCTACAAAGAAGGTGTTTCCGACAAGCAGGGCAAGACCTATTACAAAGACCTTGATCTTGGTGTATATCTGGTTATAAGTGATAACCTGGTAGATAAGAAGTTCGTTCACTCATTTGCTTCCTTTGTATATCCTGTACCGCTTCTTGAAAGAGGTAAGGAATCAGAGGTCATGGAATGGGTTTATGATGTTGAGGTAGTTCCCAAAAAGGAGAGCGTAGAGAGAATTATCGACGAGGAATTCGTTGTGTACAAGCGTTGGTCTGATTCAGGATATGAATCAAACAGACCAAGTGAGATCACAGTTAAGATCTATTGTGACTCCAGTGTTTACAAGACAGTTAAGCTTAATTCTTCCAACAACTGGAAATACTCCTGGACGTATGAGCCGGGACATGAGTGGAAGCTGGTTGAGACTTCAACAGGTAATAACTACACCGCTTCACTTTCCAAGTCCAAGGATGAGAACAAATATACCTTTGTATTTACCAATACATACAATCCACCTGAGACTCCTCCGGGAAATCCTCCCGAGGATCCCTCAGAACCTGTGACTCCTGACCTTCCTTCGGTTCTGGGAGCAATAAGGGATCTGCCTGAGGTTCTCGGTGCGAGAAGACTTCCACAGACAGGACAGCTGTGGTGGCCACTTCCTATACTTGTTCTCTTTGGAGTGTTCTTCATATTTAAGGGGATCAGGAAGAACAGTAAGGCATAATGTTTAAGGGAGCTGCAGTTTATGGGGATGAATATTAAGCTGCAGGGTATGATGCAGTTCATTTTGAAAGGCGCATCAGACAAATGAAAAAGCTATCTGGTTATTTTTATATTTTATTGGGAATTGTATTTCTTGGCACTGCGGCATTCATCGTTAAGAATAATCTTGATGAGAACGCATCTGCCGGAGAGGCTTCGGACCACCTTTTAAGTGAAGTTATTGAGCAGGTTCCGGATGTGGTACTTGCCTCAGAAGACCACGGCGATATGCCGGTGGTGGACGTAGAGGGCAGGAGTTTCATCGGAACGGTTCAGATTCCTGGGCTTGGTCTTCTTCTTCCTATTCAGAGTGAATGGGCATCCGACAACGCCAAGGTTTCTGTTTGCAGATATGAGGGCTCTGCTTATGAGAACAATCTCATTGTTGCAGGCCATAACTACATTGAGCATTTCGGCAGGCTTGAGGAACTCACCACCGGAGACAGCGTTGTTGTTACTGACATGAATGGTAAGAGCTTCTACTACGAGGTTGTCAACATTGAGACACTTGGTGCTTATGATGTTGAAGAGATGGAATCAGGTGACTGGGATCTTACACTTTTCACTTGTACAGTAGGAGGTTCCAACCGCATTACAGTCAGATGTGAGGCAACGGGACAGGTCAGTGCCACCGGCGATACACCTGATGTTATCAAGGCTGCGGAAGAGAGCAAGCACATAAGAAAATAAGAATATTTAGGATATGATAAGGTTTTTCACTGATTTAAGATGCAGTGAAAACCTTTTTTTATACTAATAGTTTATAGTATTATTAGTGTTTTTTTACCACACTGCACTATGCAAGTGCAGGTAAATAGTAATATAATTACTGTAAGAAAACATATATTTTTATGCATTAGAGGATTGTTACATTCAAGGATGAACGGTAATTTCCATGGAGAGGAGATGATGCGCATGATCATAGTAAAAATGAATGAAACAACAGTTGAATGCAGTATAGCCGCATCAGAACTTCATGAGATCGGCCTCACACCTGAGGCAGTAGTTAACGGAGCGGAGAACACCACATCATTTTTTGCTCAGCTTAATAAAGAGGTTGGACAGCAGCTTGACTATGACCCTGAGACAGAGGTCATGATGATGAGCAAGAATATGATGATGGATGGCAGTGTCCGCATTTTTGCAGTGAAGATGAGTAATGAGGACATTCAGAAGGCTGCTGACAGGATCAGAGGAGCCGCAGAGACAGTCCTTAGGTTACTTACTCAGGAAAGAGTAGACGAGATCAAGAGAAAGACCGGTAAGGACAAGGGAGTAGCCCTTAATGAGGTTATTACCAATGTTACCGATACAATAAACAGGTTCTACGGAAGAAACGGTGAAGAGGAGTTTGCACTTGATCATCCGGCAGCCACCTATCAGCCTCTCTCCGAATATGCCAGATATATGATGGAGTTTGAGGATATTTCCGAGGCTGAGCGTTTTGCCAAAGTGGTTCAGAGGCTTCCGATTGTTGATTCCGCTCTTTACAAGCACAAAGGAAGATACTATCTGCTGGCGGGGCTTATGTCAGGAGAAGAGGGAATAATCTATGAGATGAGAAGAGCCGGAGTTGAGTACTCACAGCTTCTTACGGTTAATTCTCCCGAATCCCTGTTTATAGAGGAACATGCAGAGTGCATAATAGAAGAGGATGCATTGATCCATTTGGCTGATCTTAAGAAATAATATGCGAGGCTGTATGAAGAAGGACATCTGGGTATTTAATTTTTCGGGAATATATGACAATGAGAGCTTTTATCTTAGTGATAAAGGCTCTTTTAACGTACTTGATATGACGGGAATCTCAGGAACCAACTGCATGTGCGATGACAGTGCGGTGCAGAGAATAAGGCAGATATTTGCTGATAACGGAGTATCTCCCTATGGGATCCACTTTATCGACAACGGTAATTATCATTATATGTCCGCACTGGTGGCGGAGATGATAGGGGAGCCTTTTTCACTGGTGGTTCTTGATCATCATCCCGATATGCAGCCACCTATGTTTGGGGATATATTGTCCTGCGGAGGCTGGGTGAAGGAGGTCTTTGACAAGAACCCGGGGGTAAAGGACATACATATCATAGGGGCAGACAGAGGGCTCATTTCCGAGTTGGCAGAAGAGGACCGGCAGAGGGCTACTTTTTATGATCTCAAGGATATCTTTGGAGAGGGAATAAGGCTTCCGGATACGGGATATCCTGTGTTTTTATCCATAGATAAGGATGTGGTCTCGGATAAGGAGCTGACTACCAACTGGGATCAGGGAGAGATGACAAGGGAGCAGCTTCTTTCCTTTGTAAAAGAGATGCTTGCTAAAAAGGATGTTATCGCCATGGATATCTGCGGAGAGTGCGCACCGGACCAGGAGGGGTGCGATGTTACAAAGGCTGCCGCGGAAAATGACAGTTTAAATAAGGCTTTGCTGGGCTGTGCGATATAGCGTATAATATTAATTACTACATTATATATCACTTGGAGGGCATATGGAAAAAAGGTTCAGGGAGTACATAAGACACTTTGAGAAGCTCGACTATGACGTTTTATCCGAGGAAGAGATAATAAACGAAAGAGAAGGACTTATAATGGAGATAGGCATGCTTCATCAGGAAATGATAAGGTGCCTTATTGCAGTGATGGGGCTTTTGATGTGTGCCTGCATCTTTTTGTCAGCGGCGCTGGGAACAACTTCCTGGGTACATTATATCTGCGCTGCAGTGATGGCTATTGCAGCAGCGGTTCTGTCAATGTCCTACAGAAAGCTGGGAGATGTAGTCAAAAAACTTAGCGTATATGCAGATAAGCTGGCTCAGATCCGGGTATAAAGCAGGCATATTATAAATACAGAAGGTTCAGGCTTCGTCGCGGCGTACCGCGGCGAAGCTTTTTCTTATGTGTTTCAGTACTATAAGATACAGGATAATTGAGAATATTCCCGCAGTGAGCCAGGCCAGTCCGTCACCTGCAACTGCAAGAGCATAGCTGCCTATTCTCATGGAGATAAAGGCAGTGGCAAGTCTTGTCAGAAGTTCAACGATACCGAGGGTAAGCGCTGTTTTACCATAGCCGCAGGCCTGCATTGCATTTCTGTATATGAAGATCATTCCGAGGGGGATATAGAAGAGAATGCATTCATTTACGTAGGTCCAGGCGTAGGGCATGTATGAAGAGAGGTCCACTCCGCTGTCGAAGAAGAGACTGATGACTCTGGGAAGGAGAAGGAGACTCAGGGCTGCATTTAAAATGGAATATACCACAGCTATCTTCATGGCATCCTTGGTGCCCTGATGAACTCTGTCGAGGTCTCCGTAGCCGTAGTTCTGGCCAACGTAGGCAGCCATAGTCTGGCCAAGGGAGGGCATTCCGGCGGTCATGAGGTTAACTACTTTGCCGGCGGCTGTAAAGCCCCCTACGGCCACTGAACCATAGATATTTATTGACGACTGCATTACCATGGTTCCGGAGGCAGTGATACCGAATTGCAGAGCCATAGGGACACCGATATTAAGCTGCTTGAAACTGTAATCTTTATTGAGCCGCCAGTCGGATCGTCTGGGCTTAAGGACATCGATTTTTTTGATGATATAGATGATGCACAAAAGGGCGGATATACCCTGGGATACGTCTGTAGCCAGGGCTGCGCCGAAGGTGCCGAGTTTAAAGCCTATAATGAACACCAGATCAAGAACGATGTTTAAAAGGGCTGCAAAAATCAGGAAATAGAGAGGAGTTCTGCTGTTACCGATGGCGCGAAGGGAGGCTGCCATAAGGTTATAACCGATGAGGGCAAAGCTCCCAAGACATATGGTTATGATATAGGCATAGGCGTCATCATAGATATCCGCAGGGGTATTCATGAGCTTGAGAAGCGGATGCATGATCAGATAGGAAATAACAGTGATGATGGCAGTACTGATAATTCCAAGAAGGATGGCGTTGGCAAAGGCTCGTCTTGTACCTTCTTTGTCACCGGCTCCAAACTTCTGGCTTATAAGAACTGTATAGCCTGTAGTCATTCCGTTGGCAAGACCCATTACAAGGAACATGATAGTTCCTGTAGAACCTACTGCAGCAAGGGCGCCGGGGCTTACGAATCGTCCGACTATGACTGTATCTACCATATTGTAGAACTGTTGGAAAACAAATCCCAGAAAGATAGGGATAACAAATTTGAGAATTATTGGAAGGGGTTTACCCTGCGTCATTTTATTATTCATGAAATCCGCCCTCTGCCTGAAAGTACGTGGCTCCTGATATCATTTTATACTATAATGCGTAAACTTAATAATTAAATATAAGTTAAATGCGCATTTTTTGAAATTTTGAGTCAATTCTTTGGCAAAACCTATTGACATAGAGCAAAAAAATCGGTATTATACAATAGTTGCTTGCAGGAGTGGCGGAATGGCAGACGCGCATGGTTCAGGTCCATGTGTTGGCAACAACATGAGGGTTCAAGTCCCTTCTCCTGCACTAGGTTATACCTGGTGCAATGGATTAGGTTAACTATATATACTTGATACGCGGAAGTGTCGGAATTGGCAGACGAGCAAGACTAAGGATCTTGTGATGCTTACATCGTGAGGGTTCAAGTCCCTTCTTCCGCACGAACAAAAAGGAATCAGTTCATTGAACTGGTTCCTTTTTTGTTCGTAAGAAAGAAGGGACTTGAACTAATTAGTTTATTTACTTCCAACTGTCTCCCCACACTGTATTGCATATATCAAAGCACTGCTGCTTGGAGAAGCTGTTGTCTTGTATGTCGATGGCATTGGTGGCTGCCATTTCATCCGTATAGGTGGAGAGTGGATAAACACTGACTCCGTGGTACTGCCTTGACAGATGGGCTACCAGAGCTTCAACCGCGTGATCGGTGATGACTGCTTCGCCCTCATCGGTTCTGGTGATTGTGACCTGGGCCATTCCTCCAACCATTCTCTTGGTGATGCCGGGACCTTCCGAGGAAGTCCAGCTTACGAAGTTACCGAGAGAGTAGTATACCAGCATATCGCCGTCGCCGTGATTATTGCTGTAGCCGGGGACATCGTCCTCGATAAATTCCACCGGTTCGATGACGTGGGGGTGAGCTCCCAGAATAAGATCTGCGCCTCCTTCTCTGAAAACTAACGTCCATTTCTGCTGGCTCTTATCGGTCTCAAGATTGTATTCCGTTCCCCAATGGGGGCAAACGATGGTAAAATCAGCATTCTCTTCAGCATAGGCAAGGTCCTGTCTTACCTTTTCCTCTTCCAGGAGATCTACGGCAAAGGGCATGCTCTGAGGCATCGGAAGACCGTTGGTTCCGTAGGTATAATTAAGGATCGCGATCCTGATACCGTTTTTCTCAACAATATCAACTCGTTCTTTATCTTCTTCGGTCTCATTTATTCCCAGAACCAGTATTTCGGGGTGATTGTTCTTCCAGTATTCGATAGTGTTCATAAGGCCCTGCTTGCCCTTGTCGAGAGCATGATTGGTGCCGTGAAGAACTACGTCAAAGCCTGCGTTTACCAGCGCATCTCCTATATCAACAGGAGCATTGAAACAGGGATAACCGGATATGCCAAGCTCAACTCCGCCAAGGATAACCTCCTGATTGACTATCGCCAGATCGGCTGCGCTTATTTCATCCTTAACGTTTGCAAAGATAGGGTTAAAATCGTAATTGCCGTCTTCGTCTCTGCAGGCTTTCTCGATGGGCATATGAAGTAGCACATCGCCCACCATTACAACAGAAACACTATCCGGCTCCTCGGGTATCTCCTCAGAGGAAGCCTCTGCAGCTGATGCAGTGTCTCCTATAGAAGCAATATCTTCTTTACTTTGATTCTCCTCAGAAATGGTTTCGAAGACCAAACCCGTATCCGTGGCTTCATCTGCTGCGTCATCGGCGCCAAGGGTAAGGATATCTTCATCTGAAGTGGTTTTTATGGAAAACACCATCAGAGCTGCGTACAGAACAAGTGTAATTAGCGCCAGGATGGCTATTGTATAGCTTACATGTCTTTTCATGATTTATTCCATTCATTTAACTTGATGTATTTTAATCTGCTAAAGTTTTATTTTTCACGAATAAGTATAACACAAGTACATTACTATATTTTTCTATATCATACAAACAGTAAATTTACTCCTTGTCACTTTGCCGCGGTATAAATATAATGTATTAGAATATGAAAAAAGAAATAGGGAGGAATATCATGGCAGCAAGAACTGATATACACAAAGTATTGATCATTGGCTCGGGACCCATTGTCATCGGCCAGGCCTGCGAGTTCGACTACTCCGGAACACAGGCATGCAAGGCTCTCAGAAGTCTCGGATATGAAATCGTTTTGGTTAACTCCAATCCGGCCACCATCATGACCGATCCGGAGATGGCCGATAAGACCTATATTGAGCCACTTAACGTGGAACGTGTCACCTCTGTTATTGAAAAAGAAAGACCGGATGCTCTTCTTCCAAATCTTGGCGGACAGTCCGGACTTAATCTCTGTTCTGAGCTATATAAAGCAGGTATCCTCGATAAATATAACGTAAAAGTAATCGGTGTTCAGGTTGACGTCATTGAGCGCGGCGAAGACAGAACCGAATTTAAGAAGACAATGGACATGCTGGGTATTGAGATGGCTCGTTCCAAGGCTTGCTACAGCATTGAAGAAGCTCTTGCAGAAGCGGATGAGCTGGGTTATCCCGTTGTACTTCGTCCTGCCTACACCATGGGCGGCGCCGGCGGCGGACTTGTTTACAACAAGGAAGAACTTCAGACAGTATGCGCCCGCGGTCTCCAGGCTTCCATTATTCATCAGGTTCTTGTTGAGGAGTCTATCCTTGGCTGGGAAGAGCTTGAGCTGGAGGTTGTTCGTGACAAGGACAACAACATGATAACCGTATGCTTTATCGAAAACGTTGATCCTGTAGGTGTTCATACAGGTGATTCCTTCTGTACAGCGCCTATGCTCACCATCGAAGAGGAACTTCAGAAAGAGCTCCAGCGTCAGGCCTACAAGATTGTTGAGCACATCGGCGTAATCGGCGGCACCAATGTTCAGTTTGCTCATGATCCTAAGAGTGGTCGAATTATCGTTATTGAGATCAATCCACGTACCTCCCGTTCATCTGCCCTTGCAAGTAAGGCAACAGGCTTCCCCATCGCTCTTGTTTCCGCCAAACTTGCCACAGGACTTACTTTGGCTGAACTTCCGGATTCCAAGTTCGGAACTCTTGATAAATACGTACCTAACGGCGACTATGTAGTAGTTAAGTTTGCACGCTGGGCCTTCGAGAAATTCAGAGGCGTAGAGGACAAGCTTGGAACTCAGATGCGTGCCGTCGGCGAAGTTATGAGTATCGGCAAGAACTTCAGAGAGGCTTTCCAGAAGGCCATCAGATCCCTTGAGAAGGATCGCTACGGCCTTGGCTGTATCGAGAAATTCGAGAAGATGCCCAAGGAAGAACTTCTTCGTATGCTCAAAAATGCTTCTTCCGAGCGCTACTTCCTTATGTATGAAGCTATGAAAAAAGGCGTCACCGTCGAGGAATTATACGATATCACCAAGGTTAAGCACTACTTCTTAAATGAGATGAAGGCTCTTGTGGAGGAGGAGATGGATCTGGCAAGACAGAGCATGGGCCATGTTCCCTCCGGGGATGCCCTGATTGCAGCTAAGAAAGACGGCTTTTCCGATAAATATCTTGCTAAGCTTCTGGACGTATCAGAGGATGACATCAGACAGGCACGAGAGGCTGCAGGTCTTATAGAGAACTGGGATGGCGTTCACGTATACGGCACCGACGGAAGTGCTTACTACTATTCAACTTATCAGGAAAAAGAGAGATTGGAGAATCCTCTTACTCTTTCAGAGGGTAGTGATAACAAGAAGATAATGATCCTTGGCGGCGGTCCCAACCGTATCGGACAGGGTATTGAGTTCGATTACTGCTGTGTACATGCAGCCCTTGCTCTTAAGAAGCTGGGCTTTGAGACAATTATTGTTAACTGTAACCCCGAGACTGTATCTACAGACTACGACACCTCAGACAAGCTCTATTTCGAGCCCCTTACTCTTGAGGATGTTCTTCAGATCTACAGAAAAGAGAAGCCCCTTGGCGTTATCGCCCAGTTCGGCGGACAGACTCCTCTTAATCTGGCAGCCAAGCTCAAGGAAGAGGGCGTCAACATTCTCGGTACAACTCCTGAAGTTATCGATCTTGCTGAGGACAGAGATCAGTTCCGTCTCATGATGGAGAAACTGGGAATCCCTATGGCAGAGGCCGGAATGGCTTCTGATGTAGAGGGAGCCAAGGAGATTGCTGCTAGGATCGGCTATCCTGTTATGGTTCGTCCTTCCTTCGTTCTTGGCGGAAGAGGAATGGAGATAGTAAGGGATGAGGAGAGCATGGAGGGTTATATGAAGGCCGCAGTAGGTGTTACTCCCGACAGACCTATCCTTATCGACAGATTCCTTCACGACGCACTTGAGTGTGAGGCAGATGCCATCAGCGACGGTAAAGAGGCTTTTGTTCCCGCTGTTATGGAGCACATTGAGCTTGCAGGAATTCACTCCGGAGACTCAGCCTGCATCATTCCTTCCAAGCACATCTCTGAGAAGCACTTAAGGATCATCGAGGATTATACCAAGAAGATCGCCGTTGAGATGAACGTTGTGGGACTTATGAATATGCAGTATGCCATTGAGGATGATACAGTATATGTGCTTGAGGCCAACCCTCGCGCATCCCGTACCGTGCCCCTTGTTTCCAAGGTCTGCGGCATCAAGATGGTTCCTCTCGCAACCGATATCATTACTGCTTCCCTCACAGGAAGACCATCACCTGTACCTGCTCTTTTAACAGAGAAAAAAGATGCTGAGCCAGCGTACTACGGTGTAAAAGAGGCGGTGTTCCCCTTCAATATGTTCCCTGAGGTTGATCCTGTTCTGGGACCTGAGATGCGTTCCACAGGTGAGGTTCTGGGACTTGCCAGGACTCCCGGTGAAGCCTTCTTCAAGGCTGAGGAAGCTACAGGTACAGCTCTTCCTACTAAGGGCGCAGTACTTATTTCCTTAAACAGCGAGGACAAGCCAGAGGCAGCAGAACTGGCAAGAAGCTTTGCTGATGAGGATTTCAAGATCTATGCCACCGGCAAGACCTTTGAAAATATTGTTGAGGCAGGAATACCTGCTGTAAGGATAATGAAGAACTACGAGGGCGGAAGACCTGACGTAGAGGATGTAATCAAGAACGGTGAGGTTGATCTTATCATCAACACTCCTATTGGACGCGGCGCTGAGCATGATGACGGATACCTGCGAAGAGCAGCCATCAAGGCACGCATACCTTACATCACCACAGTTGCGGCAGCCAAGGCAGCAGCTGAAGGTATTCACGAAGTAAGGGAAAAAGGCTGCGGAAATATCCGCTCACTTCAGGAATACCACGGATAATTTTTTAGAAATAAGAGGCGTTATATTTTGAAATACAGTACGATTATTTTCGATATGGACGGAACACTTTTGGATACCATAGAGGATATTACAGATTCCCTGAATTATGTAATGGAAAGGAATGGCCTTAATTCTTTTTCCATAGACCGGGTCAAGCATATGGTTGGAAGCGGTTCTGCGGTCCTTATCGAGAGAGCTCTTGAGGGTGGAAGGGAGAATCCTGATTTTGACAGGATTCTCTCTGAATACTCAGAGTATTACGAGGCCCACTGCAATATTAAGACAGGGCCATATCATCATATCCCCGAACTTTTGCAGGCACTTAAGAACAAGGGCTATAAGCTTGCCATAGTATCCAACAAACCAATGGCTGCTGTGGAGGAGCTGAGGAAGGCTTATTTTGACGACTTCGTTGAAGTTGCCATCGGCGTAACGGATAAGCTCAGAAGAAAGCCCTATCCCGATGAGTGTCTTTTTGCCATGGAGGAGCTTCATAGCAGCAAGGAGGAATGTATCTATGTTGGAGATTCCGAAATAGATCATCAGACAGCGGTGAACACAGGGCTTAAGTGCATCTCCTGTCTCTGGGGCTTTAGAACAAAGCAGGAGCTTCTGGATGCAGGCGCGGGAGATAATTATTTTGTAAATGATCCCTTGGAGATACTTGATATTATCTGCTAAAATGTTAGAAATATGTATGTCGGGTAAGGGTCAGGGGATAGCAAAATGCAGTCTAAAAAAATAAGTAATATTCTATACAGATGGCTCAATGACCTTAGCATAAGGAACAAGCTGATCCTGGTATACGTGATATGTATGTTCATACCGCTTATTCTCACGGACAGTGTTGTATTCGGACTTCTGGAATACTATGAACAAAGAGAAGAGGAATACCGCATGAGAAGTGCGGCGGATTCCGTGCGATACCTGGTAAACAGCTCCTTTGACGAAGCGGTCACAGCCATCAACAAGATATATCTGGATGAGGATGTTTATAAGTTTCTGGATCAGACCTTTGAATCGGACTACGATTTTTATGAAAAAAGATTCAGATTCAACGAGAAGAAAATCAAGCCCCTTGACGGCGGCAGAGAATCGGTTCTTAGCAGTATCATTCTCTGCAGTGACAATGCAGGGATAGTCAACGGCGGTAACTTCTACAACCTCAAGGATATCAAATACATCAGCTGGGAAGATCTTCAGGCGTCGAAGAGCTCTATAGTAGTCTTTTTTTACTATCCTAAGGATGAGATCAACAACAGTTCCCAAAAAAAGAAAGTTGCCGTAATCAGAATGCTGGATCACTACTCCTGGTATCACAGAAACATGATGGTTTATGTGGACCTGGATTTCAGTGTGCTTCAGCGCAAGATGAAGGCTATGACCTTCGAATATTCCATCTATCTGTGCGAGGGGGACAGGATTCTTTTGTCCAGCCCTTTGCAGAAGAGTATCAACATGGACTATGAAACTCTGGGGGATGATGTTAACATAGGCCTTGAAGTTCCCTGGAACGTATACGGAAGGAATCTTCGCATCATCGTTTCTGGCAATGAGAGTAACTTTAAGAAGATTTTCAAGGATCATGCAGTTATTATCATATTGCTGATCATGCTGAATCTCCTGGCGCCTATTGTTGTGATAAGATTCATGAACAAATCCTTTGCCATGAGGCTTTACAGGATTTCCAGAGCCTTTGATGAAGCGGATATAGATAACAATCAGGGAATCAATGAGGAAAATGCGGGCAACGATGAGATCGGCCTACTCATAAGAGGGTACAATCGCATGGTTGAAAGGCAGAGTACTCTTATCAGAACCAACTATACCGCCAGGCTTGAACGACAGGAGATGGAGCTTGCCAGGCAAACGGCGGAATTGTCGGCCCTTCACTCCCAGATCAATCCTCACTTTTTGTTTAACATGCTGGAGAACATCAGGATGAGGAGTGTCATCAAGAGTGAAAAAGAGACAGCTTCAATGATAGAGAAGTTGGCAACTCTGATAAGACAGAATGTCAGCTGGTCCACCGATGACTCCACCATAGAAGATGAGATCAGCTTCATTAAGTCGTATCTGGAGCTTCAAAAGTACCGTTTTGGAGAAAAACTTAAGTTTGAGATAAGTGTCAGAGATGATTGCAAAGACTTCCTTGTGCCCAAACTTACACTGGTAACCTTTGTTGAGAATGCCTGCATACACGGCATGGAAGGCAAAACCGCCGCCTGCTATATTTATGTAAGAGTATACAGGAACGAAGAATCCCTTGTCATGGAGATTGAGGACACCGGCAGCGGAATGCTGGATGAAGAAGTCATGTATCTGAATGACAAGATGAATAATTGCACTTTGGAAGACGTCAAGAAGGGCTCCCATGTGGGTATGCTCAATGCGTGTCTTAGACTTCGCATGAGCACCGATCTTACGGCGCGCTTTGGTCTTGAAAGTGAGAAAGGCGTTGGAACCTACATAACCATTACGGTTCCTGCGGACAGGCTTAAGAAATACGATGATAAAAGTGATGTTGGTAGATGATGAGCCTTTTATTCTTGAAGGAATGTCGGTTCTCATTGACTGGGAACAATATGGGTGTTTGATAGCAGCAAAGGCTTCAAACGGAGAGGAAGCGCTGGAGTATCTTAAGCAGGGAGACATAGACCTTGTGATAACGGACATCAAAATGCCGGTAATGACAGGGCTTGAACTCTTGCAGACCGCCCGGGAGGAGGGACTTTCCTCAGCCTATTTTGTGATCCTTAGCGGCTATAATGATTTTCAATATGCTCAGACGGCTCTCAGGTACGAGGCCCTTGATTATCTGCTTAAGCCCGTCAGTGCCAACAGTCTTATAGAAGTCATAGATAAGGTTAAGAGTAAAAAGAGTGTTACCCAGGGGAGTGAACTTGCGGGATATGAGAATACCGCTGATGCAGAATCCTCCACGGTTTTGTTTAAGGATGAGCTTGACGGTATTGTTTCAGGTATCGAACATAACGACAAGGATGTGATAAATAGGAACATCGATGTGCTTTTTTCCAAGATTGGAGGCGAAGGCGCTGTTTTATCAGAACAGGCCATAAGCGTCAACAAGAATTATCTTGTATTCAGACTTCTTCATCTTGCGGTGGAGTTGGATGAGAGCATCAATCAGGAGGTTGTAATGATGTACATCTCGGACAATATCCTGACAAATGGTACCCACACAGGAACTATGCTTCACGTCAAGCAGTTTGCTCTTGAATATGCCGGTTATCTTATGAGCCTTCGCAGCAATGTATCCAAGGGAGTTCTTAAGGATATAGAAAAGGAGCTTAGTAAAAGCTTCGCACAGAATATTACTCTCAAAGATTTTGCCGCCAAATATTATGTGAACAGCTCCTACCTGGGGCAGCTGTTCCGCAAGCAATACGGTATGTCCTTCAGGGAATATCTTAATGCTGTGAGGATCAATCATGCGGCATCAATGCTGCTTAAGTCCGATGAGAAGATAGGCCGTATTGCAGAGGAAGTGGGCTATCATGACACAGACTATTTTATCAATAAATTTATTGCGATTAAGGGCTGCACACCCTCAAAATACAGGAAGAATGGAAATAGTCATACAGATTAATAAAATGGCAGGACAAATCACTAGAATTTGTCCTGTTTTTCTTTAGAATTTGTAGGGTGAAAAGAATATATCACTGTATTAGACTAATTATCAGATTATAAACCCTTTCAAAGGGCAAATTAAAAGGGAGGATTACAATGAAGAAAAAAGTAGCATCATTATTACTGAGCGCTGCAATGATGGCATCAATTCTTGCCGGATGTGGCGACACAGAATCAGCACCTGCTGGCGGCGACACAACACCCGCTGCAACTCAGACTGACAACGGTTCAGCTGATACCGGAAGTGCTTCAGCTGACACAGCAACTCCGGGTGAGGTAACAGATTTCACAATGTTCATCACTATGCCCGGTTCCGAAATCAATGATGACAACGAGATTGCTCAGATGATCGCTGACAAGTATGGGGTAAGAGTAAAAGAGACATGGCTTACAGGTCAGACAGCATCTGAGGCAACAGGTACACTTATCGCCGGCGGCGAGTATCCTGACTTCATCGATTCCGATGAAATGAATCTGCTTATCGACGCAGACGCACTTATTCCACTTGATGATTACATCGACCAGTATCCTGAGTTCAAGGAGAAATGGTTCACTCCCGAAGAGTGGGAGAAATTCCGTCAGCCCGACGGACACATCTACTGGATCAATCCTTTCGGAAACACAAAGGGTGAGTCCAAGCAGACAACACACAACGACGAAGCTTTCTGGATCCAGGTAAGAGTTCTTGAGTGGGCTAATTATCCTAAGATCGAGACACTTGATCAGTACTTCCAGCTCCTTGAGGATTACATCGCTGCTAATCCTACAATGGACGATGGCACAGAGAACATTGCTTACACAATCCTCTGCGAAGACTGGAGATATTTCTGCCTTGAGAACGCAGGTCAGTTCCTTGCAGGATATCCTAACGACGGTTCTGTAATCGTTGACAAGTCCACAATGACAATCAAGGACTACAACACATCAGACGACACAATCGCTTACTTCAAGAAGCTCAACGAAGAGTACAACAAGGGCTTCGTTGATCCTGAGTCCTTCACACAGACCTACGACGAGTATATCGCTAAGCTTTCAACAGGCCGCGTACTTGGTATGGTTGATCAGTGGTGGGATTTCGCTAACAACGTAAATGACTCCTTCAAGCAGACAGGTCTTGATGCTAAGGGCTGTAACTATGTACCTCTTGGACTTACAACAACAGCCGGCATGGACAACAGATGGCATACATATGATGACACAGTTAACCAGGCTTCAGGTATCGCTATCACAACAGATTGTAAGGATCCTGACAAGGCATTCAAGTTCATCGTTGACTGCGCTATGGATCAGGAACTTCATGATCTCAGATTCTGGGGCGTTAAGGGCGTTGACTACGATGTAGATGAGAACGGATTATACTATCGTACTGATGAGCAGAGAATGAACTGGGCAGATACTTCTTACCAGGCTTCTCACAGATGTGTATATTCATACTTCCCTCAGTGGAACGGAACATCTGATGACGGAATTAACGCTAACAAACCTGAAGAGCAGCCTTCAGAGTTCATGATCGATATGGCAGCTCCTCTTAAGGCATGCTTCGATGCTTACGGAGTAACAACATATCCTCAGATGATCAATTCAGTAGTTGAGACTAACGGACCTTGGTTCCCTATGTACTCATACTCCAACAACTTCACAACTGAGACACCCGGCGGTGTAGCTTGGGCTAAGATGGGTGAGTGCAAGCACGAGTGGCTTCCTAAGGTTGTTATGGCTAAGGACTTCGAGCAGGGCTGGGCTGAGTACATGGATGCATACAATGCATGCAAGCCTGAGGATTTCATCGGCGAGATGCAGGAGATTCTTGATACATTTAAGTAATCACTTAGCTGGGTTCTGTCGAGTTTAGTGTACCAGATAGGAATAAAGAACAAGAAAAGGCAGCAACTGCGCCAACAGACAATGTTGCTGCCCTTTTTTTGAAAAAAATCGAATTGGTTCTTCTAGAAAAGAGTAATAGGAGTGGAGTTTATGGCCCGGAATAAAACACGCAAAAAAATGAATATGAAGGCCACACTGAAGGAGATGAAGCGCCAGAGCTTTCTCATGGTTGTGACCCTTGCCGTAGTTGTGTACGGTATCATATTCTATTACTGGCCTTTGACAGGCTGGATCATGGCTTTTCAGAATTTCAAACCCAAGAAGGGAATCCTTGGTTCCGCCTTTGTTGGATTGGACAAGTTTAAGTTCCTGTTTGGAGATCAGACCTTCATTAAGGTCATCAGAAACACCTTCGCAATGGGTGTTATCAACCTTGTTACCACCACGATAATGGCAGTTCTTTTTGCGATTATCTTAAATGAGGTCAGAAGGGCATGGATCAAGAAGCCCATTCAGACCATTTCATACCTTCCGCATTTCCTTTCATGGATCGTTGTTACCAGTATTTTGCACGTTTCATTATCCGCAACCGGTATTGTCAACGACCTGCTTCTGAGATTCGGATTCATTAATCAGGCAATCAACTTTTTTGCACATCCCGGATACTTCTGGCCTATAGTTGCATTTGCCAACTGCTGGAAGGAGACAGGATGGAATGCAATAATCTATCTGGCAGCCATCACTGCTATCGATCCTGCTCTGTATGAAGCAGCTTCCATCGATGGCGCCGACAGATTACAGAAGATCAGATATATTACTTTCCCGGGTATCAAACCTACCTTCATGATCCTTCTTCTTATGAATGTTGGTAACGTATTAAATGCCGGATTCGAAGTGCAGTATCTGTTAGGTAACGGACTTGTACAGTCTGTATCCCAGACTATCGATATCTACGTACTGAAATGGGGTATTTCACAGAATGACTACTCCCTCGGTACTGCCGCCGGTTTGTTTAAGAGTGCTGTAAGTATTGCGATCATCGTTATTGCTAACTCTATTGCCAAGAGATACAGCGAGCAGAGATTATTCTAAGGAGGGCGTAAGACGATGAATGAGAAAGAGTACACAGTAAGAAGACCGGTCAGCGATGTCATATTTGAGATATTCGTTGTACTGTTCCTGACAATATTCGTAATAGTTACACTTTACCCTGTTATCAATACCGTAGCCCTGTCATTTAATGATGGTATCGATGCGGTAAGAGGCGGAATTTATTTATGGCCCCGTAAGTTCTCCATGAAGAACTATCAGACAGTATTTGCGATGCAGAATATCTGGGTAGGTGCCAGAGTCACAGTTTTAAGAACAATCGTGGCTACCTTCACTTCACTTTTTGCAAATGCGCTGCTTGCATTTGTTGTAAGCCGTAAGAGATTCCTGTTTAAATCCCAGCTGTCACTTTTCTGGGTTATTACAATGTATGTTAACGGCGGAATGATTCCTATTTTCCTTCTCTACAAGAACTTAGGACTTACAGGAACATTCCACGTATACTGGGTTCCCGGTATGATCAGTGCATTTAACATGCTGGTTATGAGAACCTATATGGAAGGCATTCCCGAGAGTTTGGAAGAATCAGCTCAGCTCGACGGCGCCGGATACTGGACAATCTTCAAAGATATTATTTCTCCTTTGAGTAAGCCTGTTTACGCAACAGTTGCATTGTTCATCGCCGTTTGGCAGTGGAACTCATGGTTTGATGCAATGCTGTACAACCGTATGAAGACTGAGTACACAACACTTCAGTACGAGCTCATGAAGCTGCTTTCATCTGTAATGCAGCAGAGCGGTAGTGCAGACAGCGCCAAGAACAGCGCCAACACCATCACGCCTATCACAATTCGTGCCGCTGTAACGGTTGCTACAATGCTTCCTATCATTTTGCTGTATCCCTTCCTCCAGAGATACTTCGTTACAGGCCTTACCATCGGTGGTGTCAAGGAATAATAGCCTATGAGATGGCAAACGAAAAAAAGTTTATAAATTTTTGTTGACGTTTGCCGGATACTTTGATATTATAATCAAGTCGCCACGAGAGATCGAGGCGACGGTTCGCGGAAGTGTCGGAATTGGCAGACGAGCAAGACTAAGGATCTTGTGATGCTTACATCGTGTGGGTTCAAGTCCCATCTTCCGCACGCAGAAAAAGAAAAAGCCTAAGGCATAAAGCCTTGGGCTTTTTTCTTTTTCCACATGGGGAGAGTCCTCTCACCCATGTGGGTACTGGGATTCTCACTAGGCTCGAAAAAACCTCACCAAGTGTTCACCCATGGCTCGCACTAAGCTCGAAAAGACCTCGCTAAGTGCTCTGCTCAAAGTCCCATCTAGGCTAAAGATTTCCATGACATGTTCTTTCAAAAAAATGTTTCGTGCAGAAGATGGGATGACACGGGACGGTTCTTTTGTCATCTCAACTGGGGTATAATATATATGATATAGGTGCCAAAAGTCATAAATGCGTACATGCTGGCATGTTAAGCATTTTGACTTTATGGCCCAAACAAATATGAGGAATTAGCAATTTACGCAGTAAATTAGCGGTTTCCGAATATTTGTAGAATTGCGAGAA